>NZ_JBHZAN010000002.1:0-144543 GCF_042754285.1 Streptomyces sp. NPDC059224 | reverse complement strand
CGTGGGGGGGCCTACGGCGGCGCCGGCCCGGGGGCTGGTCCCGCCGGGGGGCCCGCCCCCCCCCGGCCCCCCCCGGCCGGGCGCCCGCCCGGGGCCCGGCCCCCCCCCCCGGCCTGCCGTGATCGCCGCCCGAAGGCCGCCGCATAGGGTGTTCTCACCCGAACAGACCCTTACGAAGGGATGCAGCGATGGCGATCCAGGTCGGCGACAAGGCGCCCGACTTCGAGCTCAAGGACAACCACGGCCGGTCCGTGAGGCTGTCCGACTTCCGCGGCGAGAAGAACGTCGTGCTGCTCTTCTACCCGTTCGCCTTCACGGGCGTGTGCACCGGTGAGCTCTGCGAGCTGCGCGACAACCTGCCGCAGTTCGAGGACCGGGACACCCAGCTGCTCGCCGTCTCCAACGACTCCATCCACACCCTGCGGGTCTTCGCCGAGCAGGAAGGCCTGGAGTACCCGCTGCTCAGCGATTTCTGGCCGCACGGCGAGACCTCGCGCGCCTACGAGGTCTTCGACGAGGCCAAGGGCTGCGCGGTCCGCGGCACCTTCGTCATCGACAAGGAGGGCGTCGTGCGGTGGACCGTGGTCAACGCACTGCCGGACGCGCGCGACCTGAACGACTACGTGCGGGCCCTCGACGCCCTGTAGACCGCCCGCCGGTCCCCTAGGGGTGCAGGTGGCCGACACCCGGTAATTCTTCGGGGTCCAGGGCCTGCAGGGGGCGGGAACCCGTCACTAGGATCGAATCGTTGATCCGGTATCCGAAGCACGACGGGGGCTCCCCGCCCCTGGACACCACAAGGGAGAACTCGTGGGAGTCAGCCTCAGCAAGGGCGGCAACGTATCGCTGACGAAGGAGGCCCCGGGCCTGACCGCGGTCCTCGTCGGTCTGGGCTGGGACGTCCGGACCACCACCGGCACCGACTTCGACCTGGACGCCAGCGCGCTGCTGCTGAACGCCGAGGGCAAGGTCGGCAGCGACCAGAACTTCGTCTTCTTCAACAACCTCAAGAGCCCCGAGGGCTCGGTCGAGCACACGGGCGACAACCTCACCGGCGAGGGCGAGGGCGACGACGAGGTGATCAAGGTCAACCTGGCCACGGTCCCCGCCGACGTCGACAAGATCGTCTTCCCGGTGTCGATCTACGACGCGGACAACCGCCAGCAGTCCTTCGGCCAGGTCCGCAACGCCTTCATCCGCGTGGTGAACCAGGCGGGCGGCGCCGAGATCGCCCGCTACGACCTGTCCGAGGACGCCTCGACCGAGACCGCGATGGTCTTCGGCGAGCTGTACCGCAACGGCGCGGAGTGGAAGTTCCGCGCCATCGGCCAGGGCTACGCCTCCGGCCTGCGCGGCATCGCCCAGGACTTCGGCGTCAACGTCTGAGCCAGGCCGGGGGCCCTGGCTCTCGCACGTCCGCTCTGTCCGGCGCCGCACCGTTTACGGTCGGCGCCGGACGCGCAGGACAACCGGAGAAGCACCACTAGGGGAGGACCATCACCATGGGCGTCACGCTCGCCAAGGGAGGCAATGTCTCCCTCTCCAAGGCCGCACCGAACCTCACCAACGTCATGATCGGACTCGGCTGGGACGCCCGCTCCACCACCGGCGCCCCCTTCGACCTGGACGCCAGCGCGCTGCTGTGCAAGGACGGCCGGGTGCTCGGTGACGAGTGGTTCGTCTTCTACAACCAGCTCAAGAGCCCCGACGGCTCGGTCGAGCACACCGGTGACAACCTGACCGGCGAGGGCGAGGGCGACGACGAATCGATTCTGGTCGACCTGCCCAAGGTGCCGGCCGATGTCGACAAGATCACCTTCCCGGTCTCCATCCACATGGCCGACGAGCGCGGCCAGACTTTCGGGCAGGTCTCCAACGCGTTCATCCGGGTCGTCAACCAGGCCGACGGCCAGGAGCTCGCCCGCTACGACCTCAGCGAGGACGCCTCCGGCGAAACCGCCATGATCTTCGGCGAGCTCTACCGGTACCAGGGCGAATGGAAGTTCAGGGCCGTCGGCCAGGGGTACGCGTCGGGGCTGCGGGGCATCGCGCTCGACTTCGGTGTGAACGTTTCGTAGCACTCGTCACAGCCGGATGCAGGGCCCGCGCGAGCCGTAGGACACCGATGCCCTCTAGACTCCGTGGTCAACAATGAGTAAAGCCGAGTACGGCGCGAGGGGAGATCCTCCTCCAGACTCCGTCTGGGAGGTACCCCCACACACCATGATTGGGTAACCAGTGCTTCTGAAAACCTTCGGCTGGTCGTTCGCGATCACCGCGCTCGGCCTGGTCGCCGCGGTCTTCTACGGGGGGTGGGAGGCTTTCGGGATCGTGGCCATCCTGGCCGTCCTCGAGATCTCCCTGTCGTTCGACAACGCGGTCGTCAACGCCGGAATCCTGAAGAAGATGAATGCCTTCTGGCAGAAGATCTTCCTCACGGTCGGTGTGCTCATCGCGGTCTTCGGCATGCGGCTGGTCTTCCCCGTCGTGATCGTCGCGGTCACCGCCAAGATGGGCCCCATCGAGGCCGTCGACCTCGCACTCAACAACAAGGACCGCTACCAGGAACTGGTCACCGACGCCCACCCGGCGATCGCCGCCTTCGGCGGCATGTTCCTGCTGATGATCTTCCTCGACTTCATCTTCGAGGACCGGGACATCCAGTGGCTGCGCTGGATCGAGCGCCCGCTCGCCAAGCTCGGCAAGGTCGACATGCTGTCGGTCTGCATCGCCCTGATCGTCCTGCTGATCACTTCCTTCACCTTCGCCACCCACGCCCACCAGCACGGCGGCGGCCATGTCGACAAGGCGCAGACGGTCCTGATCGCCGGCATCGCCGGCCTGATCACCTACATGATCGTCGGTGGTCTCTCCGGCTTCTTCGAGGACCGGCTCGAAGCCGAGGAGGAGCGTGAGCACGAGGCGGAGGAGGAGGCCGAGCGCACCGGCAAGAAGAAATCGGCGGTCGTGCTCGCCGGTCAGGCCGCGTTCTTCATGTTCCTCTACCTGGAGGTCCTGGACGCGTCCTTCTCCTTCGACGGCGTGATCGGCGCGTTCGCCATCACCAACGACATCGTGCTCATGGCCCTCGGCCTCGGTATCGGCGCGATGTACGTCCGTTCGCTCACGGTCTACCTGGTCCGGCAGGGCACCCTCGACGACTACGTCTACCTGGAGCACGGCGCCCACTACGCGATCGGCGCGCTGGCCGTGATCCTGATGGTCACCATCCAGTACGAGATCAACGAGGTCATCACCGGTCTCGTCGGCGTCGTCCTGATCGCCTGGTCGTTCTGGTCGTCCGTGCGACGCAACCAGCGGCTGGCGGCGGCCGAGGGAAATGCGGGGACGGACGAGAAGGCTGAGGTCCCGTCCGGGGTCTGAACCGGCTCACCGGGCCGAAAACGAAGGGTGTGACACCCTTCTGCACGAGGAACGCTCTGTTCGGGGCGGCCGACGCGGTCGGCCGCCCCGAGGCGTCGGCGGAAGTCTCTGGGGGCGGGAATGGGTTTCTTCGACGGGCTGCTGGGCGGAAGGGCGGCCGAGTTCGACTCGGGCAGCGCCGCGTCCAACTCCATCGAGCTCACCAAGCGGCACCAGCAGGTGTCCCTCACCAAGCAGGGCGCGGCCACCGGCAACCTGCGCATCAACCTGAGCTGGCGGATGCGGACCTCCGACTTCGACGGCGAGCAGCGGACCAGCCTGTTCCGGCACCCCTTCAAGGCGCTCAGGCCGCCGGAGGTGATCGGGCACGGGCAGAGCATGGTCAACGTCGACCTCGACCTCGGGGCGCTGTACGAGCTGTCCGACGGGAGCAAGGGGGTCGTGCAGCCGCTCGGCGGCCTGCTCGGCGACGTCAACGCCCCGCCGTACATCAAGCTCAGCGGCGACGACCGGTTCGGGTCGGCGTCCGGCGAGACGATGTACGTCAACCTCGACCACCGCGATGACATCAAGCGGTTGCTGGTCTTCGTGTACATCTACGACCAGACGCCGGCGTTCGACCGCACCCACGCGATCGTGACCCTGTACCCGAGCAACGGGCCGCGGATCGAGATCGGCCTGGACGAACGGCATCCGCAGGCCCGGTCCTGTGCGGTGGTGATGATCGAGAACGTGAAGGGCGAACTGGTCGTCCGGCGTGAGGTGAAGTTCGTGTACGGGTTCCAGGGCGAGCTGGACCGGTTGTACGGGTGGGGGCTGCAGTGGGGGCGGGGTTACAAGACGAAGGTGGAGAAGTAGGCCGGTGGTCCGGCCCCCGTCATCGTCCGATGAACTGCGGCCCCTGGGGAGGCAGCCGGAAGTCCGTGTTCGGGACCGTGGCCACCGGGACCGGGGCCGGCGGGGGATAGCCGTAGCCCGACGGGGGCTGCTGCTGGGGGTAGCCGTAGGCCGGCTGCGGGGCCGGTGAGGCCGGCTGGGGGTACCCGTACGCGGGCTGGGCCGGGACGGAGGCCGGCTGCTCGGGCGGCAGGGGCTGGGCGGCCTGGGGCTCGTCCAGCGTCTCCGATTCGTCCACCGAGATGCCGAAGTCGGTCGCCAGGCCCTTGAGACCGTTGCTGTACCCCTCGCCCAGTGCGCGGAACTTCCAGCCCTCGCCCCTGCGGTACAGCTCGCCGCAGATCAGGGCCGTCTCGGCGCCGGTCTCCGGCTTGATGTCGAAGTGGGCCAGCGGCTCGGCGTCGGGGGCCGAGGCGTCGTACAGCAGGATGCGCAGGGCGGGTACGTGTTCGAAGGGGATGCCGTCCGCCGACGCGACCAGGAGGATTCGGCCGACATTGGGCTCGACACCGGAGAGATCTGTCTGGATCGTGTCGGTGAGGCCTTCGGCCACCCGTTTCTTGCCGAGCCGCCAGACCTTCCCGGACGGGTGCCGGGGCTGGTTGTAGAAGACGAAGTCCTCGTCGGAGCGCACACGTCCGTCGGGGCCGAGGAGCAGCGCCGAGGCGTCCACGTCCGGAACTCCCTGCCCGGTGGTCCAGCGCAGCACGGCCCGGACCGTGGTGGCCTTCAGCGGGACGTTCGACCCCTTCAGCATCGCGTGCGTCATGCGGTCATCCTGCCCTCTCGGTCCTGGTCACGACAACGCGGGGGGCCTCGCGCCCGACACAGGCGGGTTACCTGGAATTCATGCCCGGCGGGAACCCTCGACATGGCTTTGTACGTACTATTACCGGCCACCCTTTACCCAATCCACAGGCTGGGCCCACGCCACGGGGAGTTTTATGCGTCATTTCGGGCACATCGCACCTGAGGTGCGCCAGCGTCTCTTCCACCAGGAGCCGTGCGAGTTCACCGCCGACTCCCCCGCCCGGCTGCTCTCGGCCGCCCTGGGCGCCACGTTGTACAGCCCGGCCACCCGGGAGCGGCTCGCCGACGACGTCGTCAAGCAGGCACGGGTCGGCGTGGTCTCGATGGTGCTGTGCCTGGAGGACTCCATCGGCGACGAGGACGTGGTGGCGGGCGAGGAGAACCTCGTCCGCCAGTTCGCCGACCTGGCCGCCCGGGTCCGGGCGGGCGCGGAGGTCCCGCTGCTCTTCATCCGGGTCCGCGAGCCCGAGCAGATCCCCGATCTGGTGAGACGGCTCGGGGACAGCGTGTCGCTGCTGTCCGGCTTCGTGTTCCCTAAGTTCACCGAGGAGCGCGGCATCCCCTTCCTGCAGGCCCTGGACGGCGCCGAGACGCGCAGCGGGCGCCGGCTGTTCGGGATGCCCGTCCTGGAGACGCCCGAGCTGATGTACCGCGAGACGCGCGTGGACGCCCTGGAGGGCATCGCCCGCGCCGTCGACAAGTACCGCGACAAGGTGCTGGCGCTGCGTCTCGGTGTGACCGACTTCTGCTCGTCGTACGGGCTGCGGCGGGCACCCGACATGACCGCCTACGACGTGCAGATCATCGCCTCCGTCATCGCCGACGTGGTGAACATGCTGGGACGGGCCGACGGCACCGGGTTCACCGTGACCGGACCGGTCTGGGAGTACTTCCGGGTGCCCGAGCGCATGTTCAAGCCGTTGCTGCGGACCAGCCCCTTCCTGGAGGGCCAGGCCGTGGAACTGCGCGACCGGCTGATCGAGCACGCCATGGACGGCCTGCTCAGGGAGATCTCCCTGGACCAGGCCAACGGGCTGCTCGGCAAGACCTGCATCCACCCCTCGCACGTCCTGCCCGTGCACGCGCTGTCGGTCGTCAGTCACGAGGAGTTCTGCGACGCCCAGGACATCCTGCGGCCGGAACGGGGCGGTGGGGGTGTACTTCGGTCGGCGTACACGAACAAGATGAACGAGGTGAAGCCGCACCGCGCCTGGGCCGAGCGGACCATGCTGCGGGCCGAGGTGTTCGGCGTGGCCAACGAGGACGTGGGCTTCGTGGAGCTGCTCGCCGCCGGAATCCCCGGTTGACGGGCCCTAGCGGACGGCACAGGAAGCACATGAACATCGCAGTGAACAACGGGGACTGGTCCGGCAGCTGGGTCGCGGAGCGGCTCGGCGTGGACATCGTGGGCGACGACGGCCTGCGGGCCCTCCTCGGGCTCGCCCTGCGCCGCAACCCGAAACGGGCCCACCTGCTGGTCTCCAACGTGCTGGGCAAGCACGTCCCCCAGTCGCCGACTGTGGTGTACAGCCACGGGTTCACCCTCGGCCGCCGGGTGCGCGAGCTCCTCGGTGACGAGGAGGCGGCCCGGGCGGTGGTGGTGGGCTACGCCGAGACGGCCACCGGCCTCGGGCATGCGGTGGCCGACGGTATCGGCCTCGCCCCCTACCTGCACTCCACGCGCCGCCCGGTGCCCGGGGTGACCCCGGCCGGCGGCTTCGAGGAGTCCCACTCGCACGCCACGTCCCACCTTCTGCTCCCCGAGGATCCCGCCCTGCTCTCCGGCGAGGGCCCGCTGGTCCTGGTGGACGACGAGTTCTCCACGGGCAACACGATCCTGAACACGATCAGGGATCTGCACGCCCGTTATCCGCGGAAACGTTACGTCGTGGTGGCCCTGGTGGACATGCGGTCACCGGCGGACGCGGGGCGCCTCGCGGATCTCGCCGGTGAGATCGGCGCCAGGGCGGACCTGGTGGCCGGCGCCTCCGGCACCGTTCGCCTGCCGGCGGGGGTGCTGGAGAAAGGGCAGGAGCTGGTGGCGCGGTACGAGGAGGGTGCCGGGCAGGAGGACCGGGCGGGTGCGGCGCCGTCGGGGCTGAGCGCGCGGTTCCCCGCACCCCCTGCCGCGGTTGATCCTGAGGCCGACGGCCAGTCCCCCCGCCCAGGGGCGCGGGGCTGTGCTGAAACTGCGGCCACCGCCGCGGGGGCGCGAACGGCTCCCACCGGCCCGCGGACGACCGGCAACGTCACCCGCGTCGACCTGCACTGGCCGCACGGTCTCCCCGACGGGGGACGGCACGGATTCACCCCCGCTCACCGAATACGCCTCGAGACGGCCCTCCCGGCCATGGCCGCACGCCTCGCCGAGGCGCTGCCCCTGGGCGCCCGCCGCGTGCTCACGCTCGGCTTCGAGGAGCTGATGTACGCCCCCCTCCGGGTCGCCCGCGAGCTGGAGCCCCTCGTCGCCGCCGAGGTGCGGTACTCCACGACCACCCGTTCGCCCGTGCTGGCCGTCGACGACCCCGGTTACGCCATCCGCAGCCGGCTCGTCTTCCCGGCCCACGACGACCCCGCCGACGGCCCCGGCGAGCGCTACGCGTACAACGTGGCCGGCGCCGGCTTCGACGCCGTGGTCGTCTTCGTCGACTCGGCCGGTGACACCCCCGAACTGCACGCCCCGGACGGTCTGTTGGCCCGGCTCGGCGCGTATGTCCCGCATGTCCTGCTCGCGGTTGTACCGTCGTACGTCCCCGCGCTGACCGAAGAGAGCCCCGCCATGCTGCCCGAGCCCCTCCGCGGCCCCGCCTTCTCCTCGTACCCGCCGGAGGACGTCGGCTGGCTGCTCCAGGACCTCTCGGACGTCACGCTGGAGGCGCCGACCGAGGAGCGCGAGGAGGCGATCCAGAGCGGCGGCGCGCACTACGCGGAGTCGCTGCCGGTCGAGTACCAGCCGAGCGAGCGGTACCAGGCGCTCTTCCACGCGGCACTGGAGACCTCGGCCGCCCGGATCGCACAGGCGGTCGGGGTCGTCACGGAGACCGTCCTGGCCGAACGGCCGGCCCGGCCGGTACTCGTCTCGCTGGCCCGCGCCGGGACCCCGGTGGGCGTCCTGATGCGCCGCTGGGCGCGGTTCAGGTACGACCTCGACCTGCCGCACTACGCGGTGTCGATCGTGCGCGGCCGCGGTATCGACGCGAACGCGCTGCGCTGGCTGGCGAACCGTCACGACCCGCGGGACGTCGTGTTCGTGGACGGCTGGACCGGCAAGGGCGCGATCACCCGGGAACTCGCCGACGCGGTCGCGGAGTTCGAGGAGCGCGAGGGCGTCTGCGGGTTCGACCCGGAGATCGCGGTGCTCGCGGACCCCGGGTCGTGCGTGCGGACGTACGGCACCCGGGAGGACTTCCTGATCCCCTCCGCCTGCCTCAACTCGACCGTCTCCGGGCTGATCTCACGGACCGTGCTGCGGGCCGACCTGGTGGGCCCCGACGACTTCCACGGCGCGAAGTTCTACCGCGAGCTGGCCGGGGCCGATGTGTCGGTGGCGTTCCTGGACGCGGTCGCCGACCGGTTCGGGGAGGCCGTCGACGCGGTGGACGCGGCCGTCAAGGAGCTGGCGGTCGCGGACCGCACGCCGACCTGGGAGGGCTGGGCGGCCGTCGAGCGGATCAGCGAGGAGTACGGCATCCACGACGTGAACCTCGTCAAGCCGGGGGTGGGGGAGACCACCCGGGTGCTGCTGCGCCGGGTGCCCTGGAAGATCCTGGCGCGGGCCGGGGCGGGAGCCGACCTCGACCATGTGCGGCTGCTGGCCGAGCAGCGCGGTGTGCCCGTCGAGGAGGTCGGTGAACTGCCGTACACCTGTGTCGGGTTGATCCATCCCAGGTACACGCGCGGGGCGACCGGCGCCGACGGCAGGGCGGTGAACGGCTGATGCCCGTGCTGGTGGCCAGCGACCTCGACCGTACGCTCATCTACTCGGCGGGCGCGCTCTCCCTGACCATGCCGGACGCGCGGGCGCCCCGGCTGCTCTGCGTCGAGGTGCACGAGAGCAGGCCGCTGTCCTACCTGACCGAGACCTCCGCGCAGTTGCTGACCGAGCTCGGCGACGCTGCCGTCTTCGTGCCGACGACCACCCGGACCCGCAAGCAGTACGAGCGGATCAACCTGCCGGGGCCCGCGCCGCGGTACGCCATCTGCGCCAACGGCGGCCATCTGCTGGTGGACGGGGTGTCCGACGGGGACTGGCACGAGTGGGTGCAGGCGCGGCTGGCCGAGGAGTGCGCGCCGCTGGAGGAGGTGTGCGCGTATCTGTCGGAGCACGCCGACCCGGTGTGGCTGCGCAAACTCCGGGTCGCGGAGGACCTGTTCGCCTATCTGGTCGTGGAACGGGAACTGCTGCCCGGGGAATGGGTGAAGAACCTCGCGGCGTGGGCGGAGAACCGCGGCTGGACGGTGTCGTTGCAGGGGCGGAAGATCTACGCCGTGCCGAAGCCGCTGACGAAGAGCGCGGCGATGCGGGAGGTCGCGCGGCGGACCGGGGCCGTGCTGACGCTGGCCGCCGGGGACTCGCTGCTCGACGCCGACCTGCTGCTGGCCGCGGACCGTGGCTGGCGCCCGGGGCACGGCGAGTTGGCCGACGCCGGATGGGCCGGGCCGGCCGTCGTCGCACTGCCGGAACGCGGAGTGCTCGCCGGGGAACGAATCCTGCGGGAATTCCTGCGGACGGTCCGCGGCGAGGGTTAGCCGCAGCAACCGCCGCCGCAGCAACCGCCGCCGCCCGCACCGGGGGCGGGGGCGGGGGCGGGCGTGGAGGCGGTGCCGCCCACCGCCACCGTGGACAAGAGCTTTACGGTGTCTTCATGCCCCTGAGGGCATGCTGCGGGGGCGGACGACTCGGCCATGGGGCGGGACAGTTCGAAGGTGTCGCCGCAGGTGCGGCAGCGGTACTCGTAGCGGGGCATGGGGACAGGCTAACGGGAGTACTGAGGGAGTGATGGGCATCACTGCACCTCAGAATTTCATGAGTGTTCCTTTCTGTCCGATACTTGTGCGGAGATATTGAAAAGATCGCTGATAATTTAAGCTGGCCGCGAGGAGCCGAAAGACCGGGGGTTGAGGGGGGCTCGCAGCGCCGCGCCCACCGCGGTCCTGCCACCCGTCGTGTCTAACCGCGCGCGCAAGACCGAGTGCGAGGGGAGACGCAGTCGTGACGGACGCAACGGAGCGGACGGGCGACCCGGAAGACGGCAATGACCAGGCCGGATCCCGGGATCGAAAGCCGTTCGAGCCGGACGCGACCCTGCATCTGAAGGTCGACGGCCTGCGTGCGGAGCATGCTCTGCGGCAGAAGGGCGAAGACGCTCAGCGTGCGCAGGAGCTCGCACGAAGCAAGGCGGAGTCCCTGTGGAAGGAGCTGCACGCACAGCGGGCCGCCGACTCCGAGACGGGGAAAGCGGCGAAGACGGCCAAGGGCGAGCGGGGCGGCGAGCCGGCTCCGCCACGGCACGACGAGACCCTGCATCTGAAGGTGGACGCCCTGCGGGCGGAGGCCACGATGCAGATCCGGGTGCCCGAACAGCGGCAGCCGGAGCCGGAGTCGGCGGCTGCGGGCGGCCGTGCCGAGCGGCGCCGTAGCGCCCGCCTGTCGCCGCGTGAGAGGGCGCTGGCGGCGGTGGCGGGATTCCGGGCCCTCGTGGGGCCCCGACTCGCGCCACTGGCCCCGTACGCGCGGAAGCTGCGGCCGATGTACCCGCGGCCCGGCCGGACCGGCTGGCGGCGCTGGATGCCGTCCTGGCGGCAGTGGCTGGGCGGCGTCCTCGGCGGCATCGGCCTGACCGGGCTGTTCCTCGTCGTCGCCTACGCGGCCACGGACATACCGTCCAACCTCAACACGTACGCCACCCAGCAGGACAACGTCTACTTCTGGTCCGACGGCACCCCGATGGCCCGGACCGGCTGGGTGCAGCGGCAGGACATGCCGCTCAAGGACATACCCGTGGACGTGCGCTGGGCGGTTCTCGCGGCGGAGAACGAGAGTTTCTACTCGGACCCCGGCATTTCGGTCAAGGGCATCACCCGCGCCCTGTACCGCACGATCGGTGAAGGAGACACCGAAGGCGGATCGACCATTACTCAGCAATATGTGAAAAACGTCTATCTGACACAGAACCAGACGGTGAGCCGTAAATTCACCGAGGCGATGATCTCCCTCAAGCTCGACAACAGGATGAGCAAGGACCAGATCCTGGAGGGCTACCTCAACACCAGCTGGTTCGGCCGGGGGACCTACGGCATCCAGCGAGCCGCCCAGGCCTACTACGGCAAGGACGTCAGCCAGCTGAACGCCAGCCAGGCCGCCATGCTCGCCTCGCTGCTCAAGGGCGCCGGGCTCTACGACCCGACGCTGAGCAAGGCCAACCACAAGCGGGCGGTGGAACGCTGGTCCTGGATCCTGGACCGGATGGTCAAGATCGGCAAGCTGTCGCCCGCCGAGCGGGCCAAGTACAGGACCTTCCCGGAGCCGATCAAGAACAACAAGGTCTACGACACCGGCAGTCAGAGCGACTACCTGGTGGAACTGGCCCAGCAGTACGCCAAGAAGTCCGCCCACATCTCGGACAAACAGTTCGACCTCGGCGGATACCAGATCTACACGACGTTCGACCGCAAGAAGGAGGACATCCTCACCAAGGCGGTCACCAAGGCCCGCAAGGAGGCCAAGGAGAGCGACCCGAAGCTCGCCGAGGCCGCGCACTACGGCGCCGCCTCGGTCGCCACCGACGGGCGGATCGTCGCCGTGTACGGCGGACCCGACCACCGCAGACAGGGCTTCAACGAGTCCAACTCGACCACCGTCCCGGCCGGCAGCTCCTTCCTGCCCTTCGTCTATGCCGCCGCCCTCCAGAACGGCGTCCACAAGGAACGCGGCGGGACCGCCACCCCGGTCACCCCGGAGACGCTCTACGACGGCGACGACAAGATCCCGGTGACGACACCGGACGGGCCGTACTGGGACCGCAGCGGCAAGAAGGTCTTCGCGAACAACGACGACGGCACGTCCTACGGGCAGATCAGCCTGGCCCAGGCCCTCACCCGGTCCGTGAACACGCCGTTCATGCAACTCGGCATGGACACCGGGCTCGACCGGGTGCGGTCCACCGCGGTCGCCTCCGGGCTGCTCTCCGACAGCATCGGGGCGCAGGTGCCGGCACTGTCCATGGGCAGTTCCACCCCCAGCGCGATCCGCATGGCGAGCGGCTACGCGACCTTCGCGGCCGGTGGTACCCACACCGAGCCGTACTCGGTCGCCAAGATCACCCGCAACGGCCGCCGGGTCGCCCTCGACACCCCGAAGCCGGCCCGCGCCGTCCGCGACGACGTCGCCCAGGACGTCGAACAGGCGCTCACCGATTCGTTCCGCCTCGCCCATCCGGGCGCCACGGCCGGCAGCGGGGTGGCGGGCAAGGCGGGCAGCACCAAGGCCTCCGGAAAGGACACCGCCTCCTGGTACACCGGCACGGCGGACTCCGTGACCACGTCCGTCGTCGTCTACCGCATCGACCTGAACACATCCCTGGAGCCGCTCCCGCTGAAGGGACTCGCCGGCAGTGGCGAGGAAAGCGTCCCCTACGCGGTCTGGGCCAAGGCCATGGGCCTTGACTGACCACCGAAGCCGACAGCTCCCCACTCCACCCGCAGAATGAGCCCCGCATGAAGCCCCGCACGAAGTCGACAACCGGCGGCCACCGTCGCAAGGCACCCACCCGCGACCGCCGTCCAGCCCGCCCGGAGTTCCTGACCCTGGCCGCCTTCCTCGTCGTGACCTCCCTCGTCGCGGGCTATCTGGTGCTCTCCAGACAGGACGACACCGCGCCCACCGCGGCCGGCAGCAAGAATGCCGCCCCGTCGGCGTCGGCGAGCCCGAAGTGGGACGGCAGGACCAAGGTCCTCGGGGACGGCTCCACGTCGTACACCGGTCCGCAAAAGGGCCAGTTGAAGCCGGAGAAGCTCAAGCCCGGTGAGAAACCGCCCCAGTTCGTGGTCTTCTCCTGGGACGGCGCCCTGGAGGGCGACGACCATCTCTTCTCGCACTACCGGGAGATGGCCAAGGAGTACAACGCCCACATGACCTTCTTCCTCACCGGCATCTACCTGCTGCCCAAGAGCAAGAAGACGCTCTACACCGGGCCCATGCACTCCCCGGGCGACGCCGCGATCGACTACGCCACCGACGCCCACATCCGCACCACGCTGGAGCAGCTGCGCGAGGCCTACGACCAGGGCAACGAGATCGGCACCCACTTCAACGGCCACTTCTGCGAGAAGAAGGGCGGCGGCGAGTGGAGCGTCGCCCAGTGGAAGAGCGAGATCGACCAGTTCTACGACTTCGTGGAGAACTGGAAGACCAACACCGGCTTCAAGGACATACCCGCCCTGCCCTTCGACTTCAAGCAGGAGGTCGTCGGCGGTCGCGCCCCCTGCCTGGAGGGCCAGCCCAACCTGCTCAAGGCCCTGCAGAAGTACGGCTACCACTGGAGGTACGACGCCAGCTCCCCCGGTGACTACCAGATATGGCCGTCCAAGAAGGACGGCCTCTGGAACTTCCCGCTGGAACTGCTGCCCTACGGCAACAACATCCAGGCCCTGTCGATGGACTTCAACTTCCTCTACAACCAGTCCAACGGAGAGGTCGACGGCGACCCGTCCCAGTACGCCACCTGGGAACAGCAGACCGTCGACTCCTACATGAACGGCTTCAACCGCGTCTACTACGGCAGCCGGGCCCCGCTGTTCATCGGCAACCACTTCGAGGACTGGAACGGCAGCATCTACATGAAGGCCATCGACCAGATCATCCCGAAGATCTGCACCAAGAAGGGCGTCAAATGCGTCTCCTTCAAGGAACTCTCCGACTGGATGGACGCCCAGGACCCGCAGACCCTGGCCCGGCTGCGCTCCCTGGACCCGGCGCAGGCCCCGGCCGACTGGTCGGCCATCGTCAAGTGAGGCTCGCTGACGGCTGATTCCAGTTCTGCAACCCCCTTCACAGCAGCCACACACGCCGTGCGAAGATGCCGTCGCCCGGTAGGTGTACCGGCGTAGAGGGGAAACACCATTGAAATCCAGAAAACTGAGCCGTAAGCGCAGCCGTACGGCCATAGTCACGGCGGCGGCGGCCTCGGTCGTCGCCGGCGTCGCCCTCGTGCCCAACTGGAGCGCGGGCGCGGCCGTCGTCGACGATCCGACCGTGGACGCCGCGACCAAGGCGACCTTCCAGAAGCTGGCCGACGCGGTCTTCACCGACCGCACCCAGGCCCTCGTGCACGGGGCCACCACGAAGCAGAGCACGTCCCGCTTCTCCGGCGACGTCCGCATGTCCAGCACCCAGTCGCGTGACGAGAACTCCGCGCTGACCCAGCTGCGCGGCCGCCAGAACAGCCTCGCCAAGCTGGGCGAGACGTACAGCGCCGGCAACACCCGGGTCACGCTCGACGCGACCCGGGTCACCGGCCGTACCGCGAAGGCCGACGTCACCGAGACCACGACGCTGACCTACGCGAAGGCCACCGGCAACGCGCCGAAGACCACCGGCTTCCAGTCCCACCACGAGCTGACCTTCAAGGCGGACCGGCAGGGCACCTGGCAGCTCACCACCATCAAGGACACGGACGACGGCGGCCTCGCCGTCAACACCCTGTCCAAGCCCTCGGTCAAGGCGCCCGCCACCGGCGACGACGGCGACACCATGCCGAACGCCCCGCGCGCGACCACCACCCGCAACCCGGTGGCCGTCCCGAAGACCAGCACCACGTACGACTACAAGGCCATGGCGGCCTACGCCGAGAAGTACTGGAACGTCTACAACAAGGACTACCCGGACTTCAACGGCCACGCGGACGGCGGCGACTGCACGAACTTCGTCAGTCAGTCCCTGAAGGCCGGCGGCTGGAAGCACGTCCCGGGCTACGTCTACGACTACACGAAGTGGTTCGGCACCGCCGACATCCAGTCCGACTCGTTCGTCGGCGTCAACGAGTGGTCCTGGTTCGCCCAGAACTCCAAGCGGACCCAGCCGCTCGCCAACGTCTACCAGGCGGAAGTCGGCGACGTCATCCAGATGGACTTCGACCGCGACGGTTCGAAGGACCACACGATGATCGTGACGTACAAGAGCAACGGCGTCCCGTACGTCACGTACCACTCGAACAACACCCTGCGCAGGTCGGTGGCGAGCCTCGTCGCCTCGTACCCGAACGCGTACTACTACGCCTACCGCACCTGATCACGTGCGGTGAGGGCCCGCTGCTCCGCCTCGGGGTGGCGGGCCCGCCAGTAGGGGTTGTCGTGCGGCAGGTTCGTACTGACCCTGCCGTACATCCCGAACACCATCAGCACGATGCCCACCACGAAACTGAACAGCACGTTCTGGATCCTGAAGGCCAGGAAGTTCGAGTCCGTGTCGAGCAGGGCCAGGAACAGGAAGCCGTTCAGGATGAACAGCACCCCGAGCACCATGTTCAGGGTGGACGCGAAGTTCCCGCCGATCACCATCCCGACGAACAGCAGCAGCCCGACACAGACCGACAGCACGCTCAGCGTGCCGTTGGTGTTCAGACCGATCGCCGTGTTGCCGCCGGTGTCGAAGAACCCGATGTTGTCGGTGAGCCCGAGGATGCCGAAGGCCAGCAGGAACAGGCCCATCAGGCCCGCCCCGATCCGGTAGACCATGTTCAGGCGGTGGTCGACGGGCATCGCCTCGTCGAACAGGATCTGCCGCCGACGCGTCTCCGGATGCGCTGGATGTGAGGCCATGTCCGCCTCCTGATCTCGAATACGGGTCGCCTACCCAATATCCGCCCGCACCGACCGGTCGGCAACGGCTCACGGATGCCCGGTGCCCCGGTCCTCCCGGATCTGCCCGACGACCCGCGCCACGCTCTGCCGTACCGCTTCCGTCTCCGTCAGGAAGTGCCAGTAGTCGGGATGGCGTCCCGCCAGCGCCCCGACCGCCCGCTCCAGCCGGGCCACCGCGTCGTCCAGGGGCCGCGCGTGCCGCGGGTCGGGACTGTTGCGCCCGGACATCGCCAGTCGCTGCGCGTCCCGGATCGCGAACCGGGTCCGGTCGATCTCCGCCTGCGGGTCCTTCTGCACGGCGTTCAGCCGGGCCAGCCGGTCACCGGCCGCCGACACCGCCTCGTCGGTGCCGTTCAGCAGGGCCCGCACGGTCGACAGCAGCGAGGTGGCGTCCGCCCACCTCTGCGCGTCCCGCGCGGTCTGCGCCTCCTTCAGCTTCTGCTCGGCCTGCCGGACGTTCTCCCCGGCCTGCCGGGGCACCTGCTGCAGATCCTGCCAGCAGGCCGCCGAGAACCGCCGCCGCAGCTCGCTCAGTACCGGATCCACCTGGCCGGCCCGGGTCGTCAGCGCCTGGGCGCGGGTACGCAGACTCACCAGCCGGTGATCGATCTCGGCGGCCTTCTCCGGCAGCCGCTCCGCCTCGACCCGGATGGCCTCGGCCTCCCGCTGCACCCGCCCGGCCCGCTCCAGGGTGGCCTGCACACCATGCTGCCCCGCGCCCTGGTTGAGCTTCGTCAGCTCCGGCGAGAGCGCGGCCAGCCGGGCCGCCAGCTCATCGGCCCTGATCCGGGTCCCGCGCACGGCGTCCAGCGCGTTGCTGGCTGCCAGCAACGCCTGCCGGGCCCGTTCCACGGCCGGCGCCAGCCGCGCCAGCTGCGTCTCGGCCTTGCCGAGCAGCGGCCCGAGCGAGTCCCCGAACCGGTCCAGCTCCCCCTTGACCCGGACCAGCTCGTCCTTGGCCCCGGAGATCTCCCCCCGCGCCCGCGACGCCGTGGCGGCCTCGAGGTCGTCCCGCTCCAGGTCGTAGGCGTCGATGGCCTGGATGTACCGGTTGCTGACCTCGTCGATCCGCCGCCCGAGCGCCTCGAAGTCGGAGACGGCACGACGGGCGGCCGGAGTGTCGTCGACGGCGGAGATGGTCTCTATGGAGATCCGCAGATCCCGCTGGGCGGTGTCCAGCTCGTAGAAGGCGCCCGCCGCGGCGTCCTTGGCCGCCTGCGCCTCGGCCCGCTGGGCGTCCGCCCGCCCCCCGAACCACCGCCGCGTCCCGCCCCCGGCGAACGCCCCCGGCACCACGAGCACGGCGAGCAACGGCAGGCTCATCAGCGCCAGAACATCCCGGACCGGCGTGCGCCGGGCCCGTACGGGAGTCGGGTACGACTGCTCGGATACCGCCGAAGTCGCCGATGTCCCCGTCACTTCTCCCTCTCCCGTGCCACGGTGCGCCCTGTGTCCTGGCGGCTGCTGCAATTCTCCCACTCGTGAAAGACGAACACACGAGCCGGTCAGTTCGCGGTTCCCGGAATCGGTCCGCGGCATTCACCGGGCGTTCGCACCGGATACGGGTTTGCGGGACACTGCCCCGGGCAATGTAGGCTGTCGACTCGTTCAGGGTGCGTAGCTCAGGGGTAGAGCGCCTGCCTTACAAGCAGGATGTCGGCGGTTCGAAACCGTCCGCGCCCACGTGTGGGAGGACCCCGGCCGGATCGGCCGGGGTCCTCTTTCCGTTCTCAGTCCTCCTCGCGCGCGTGCTTGAGGCGGCTTCGGGCGGCCACCCGGTCCGGCGCCGTGACCTCCGCCCAGAAGCGATGGCCGCTGACGAAGACCGCGAGTTCGTGTTCGCGGCGGCGCAGCTTCTCCACCTCGGCCTGTTCGTCCTCGGTCCAGCCCGGGGAGGCGGGGCGCTCCACCTTGCGCCAGCCGCCGCCGTCGCTGAACCCCTCCAGCGGCACGACCGACCAGGGGAGCCGCTTCAGGAGGGCCGACAGCTCGGCCCGGACCTGATGCAGCTCCTCCTGACCGGCGAGGAGGTCACTCGGGAAGTCATAGGTGGCAGCCACGCCCGCAATGGTACGCCTGTTCGATTTTAGGTGGCGAGTCGGTTCGTGGGGTTCATGTGTTCGAGCGGGGGTGGGGTGCGGACCGCCCCGCTACGGCCGTACCGGTCCCATCCGGATGGTCACGTAACGCTCGCCCGGCGCCGGAGGGCGGTTCCACGGGCGGGTGCGGAAGGTGTGCAGGCGGCCCTTGGTGAGGGCCAACCGCGGCAGGCCGACGCCGAGTTCGGACGCGAGGGCCGCAAGGGCACGGCGCGAGCGGTCCTCGGCCGACGCGTCCGCGGAGGAGAGGAACGCCTGCGGTACGGGACCCCGGATGTCGGCGGCGGTGTCGCGGAAGGTGCAGCCGTAGCGTTCCTCGCCGTGCTCCGCGAAAGATGGAAGACGCCCGGACGGCCGTTGCGGGACTCGCTCCACACCGTGACCACGCGGGTGCCCGCGGAGGCGGCCAGGCCGGGGGAGACGAAGCGCCGTTCGTCGAACCGTCCGACCGGGCTCGGTGCGAAGGCGAAACTCCAGCCGGGGCCCGCCCGGCCCACGGACATCACCGCACGGTCCACCCAGGGGTGATCGTCCGCGCCGCGTTCAAGGTGCCTCCGCGCCTCCCGAGGCGTCGACGGGGCGTTGAGGACGGTGGCCTCGTCGGCGCCGAGCAGCGCCGGCAGACCGGCCGGTGCCACCCCCTCCACGAGAAGGAAGCGGTAGGACGTCAGGACGTTCTGCTGGTCTCCGTCCGCCAGCCAGGCCAGGCCCGGCGGATCCAGGTCGGCGCCGGGCGGCGGCGTGCCCCCCGGCCGGCCCGCCCGGGGGGTCGCCAGCAGTTCCCGACCGCGCTCGGGGGTGATCAGCGGGCCGAGGAGCGGGTCGGCGCACAGGCCGACGGGGGCGAGATGGTCGGTACTGAGCGGACGCCACTCGGGCAGCGCGGCCCGCAGGGTGTGCCAGGCCGCGTCCGTGTCGCCCCACCGCGCCTGTTCACGCGCCTCTTCCACGGCACGGCCGAAAGGACCCTCGGCGGTGTAGCGGAAGGTTCCTTCCCGGATCTGCCGCAGCACGTCGTTTGCCGCCTCCCGCACCGCGTCGGAGGCGCCTGGCAGATCGTGCGCCCCCGGCGCCCGGTCCCGGCGCGTCCGCACATGCTCGCCCAGCAGCACGGGCACGATCTCCCGGGTGTACACCGGGTCGTCCGCCAGGCCGTGGAAATAGACCATGTACGTCCGGCCGAGCAGCCGGCGGATCTGGTCGCGCAGCCCCGCCGCCCGCGGCCTGCCGTACGACAGCGCCTCCGCCAGCGCGGTCTCGGCCTGTTCGTACCGCCCGCCCAGCGCATCCAGCCGCGCGGCCTCGACGGCCGCGTCCTGGGCCCGGGTGGTGGCGTTGACGAACTCCGTCCCCGTCCGCTCGGAGCGGCCCGCCGCGAGACTGTGGAACTGCCGGTACATCGCCGCCATGAACGCGCCGAACGAGCCGTACCGCGTGGGCTGGTCCCCGTACCAGGGCGCCCAGGTGTACACCGCCCACTCGCCGGAGGCGTCCGTGTCGCCCGGGTCCAGCAGGACGTAGGTGGCGTCCGACTCCACGTCCACCTGCAGCGCCCGTCCCCACATCCCGGCCAGCAGCACGTCCTCGGGCGTGGAGTCCGCGTCGAGTTCCCCGGGGAAGAACTCGGACAACCCCGACGAGTCCTCGTGCCACCGGGCCTGGTCGGTGCCGGCCAGCAGCCAGACGAAATCGCCCGCGTACCGCCAGCCGTCGCTCACCGCGAGGAACGTCCGGTACGACGGCGGCAGCCGCCGTCCGAGCCGCTCCTCCAGCACCCGTATCCGCTCCTCGGCCGCGGGCGGGAAGCCCAGCCACCGAGTCCGTAACGCCTCCTCGTCCCGCGCCGGCCGCGCACCCTGCGGTGCCACCGCGTCCTGCGCGTCCGCCCACTCCTGGCTCCACCGCGTCAGCAGCGCCCGCCAGTCCTCGCTCGTGTCCGTCATGCGGGCGATGGTGCCGGCGGCCACTGACAGTGGACCCCGGCCCGGGATGAGAGGGTGGGCCGTGTGAGGGCGTTCCCGCCGGGCGGGAGGATGGAGCGGGCGGGATGAGCGGGCTGCGGCCGGTGTTCGTGAAGGTGTGCGGGCTCACCCAGGAGCGGCAGATCGACTGGGCCGTGGAGCTGGGGTACGACGCGGTCGGGATCGTCGTGACGCCGAGGAGCAAGCGGTACTGCCCGCCCGAGCGGGCCGTGGCACTCGCCGGATACGCGCGCGGGCGGATCCCGGTCTTCGCCGTGGCGCTGACGTACGCCGAGACGGCCGAGGTCGCCGAGTACGTCGACACCGTCCAGATCTACGAGACCGCCGCCGTCCCGAACCTCGCCCTCGCCTCCGGCACCCCGCCCGAGCGGCCGGAGGCCCTGCAGTACTTCTTCTACGACGCCAGCGCGGGCAGCGGCGTGTTCGCCGACATCCCCGCCTGGGTCGCGGACGTGCCCGGCAGGGTCGTCATCGCCGGCGGCCTCGACGAACACAACGTGGCCGGTGTCGTCGAGGCCTTCGGCCCCTACGGCGTCGACGTCTCCAGCAGCGTCGAGACCGCGCCCGGGGTCAAGAGCCGCGAGAAGATGGCCTCCTTCATCGCCGCCGCCCGGACTCCGGGACGGGACAGGCCCTAGCGTTCGGCTTCGCGCAGCTCCCGCACGATCCGGGCCGTCACCGGCACCGGCACCCCGTGGCGGTCCGCCGCGCGCAGCAACGCGCCCCCGATCGCGTCGAGTTCGAGTGGGCGGTCGGCCTCCGCGTCACGTTGCATCGAGGACTTGGCCGCGGGCGGGAAGGCGTCGTAGCGGACCAGGGCCTGGGCCGGGTCGGCCGGGGCTCCGCAGGCGCGGCTGACCGCGGCCGTCTCCGCGACGAGCGAGGCCAGTTCGTCGCGGTGCCGGGTACGGGCCTCGCCGAGGGGGAGGCCGTAGCGGGTGGTGAGCAGGGCGAAGGGCGCCAGGAAGGACATCTTCGCCCACAGCGTCGTGGTCTCGTCGTCCAGGACGCGGGTGGCCGGACCGGCGGTGGTGAGGGCCGCGGCCAGGGCCTCCAGACGGGTGCGGGGGACCTTGGCGCCGGTCAGGTCGATCTCCGCGAAGGGACTGGTGTGTTCGATCAGACCGGGGGCCGTGCGGGTGGACTCGACGCGGATCACGGAGGGGGCCACGCGGTCGGGGGCGTAGCGGGCGCGCAGCAGCGCGGGGTGCTCCACGCCGTTCAGGAACGGTACGAGGAGGGCGTCGCCGAGGGCCGCGGGCGGGATCCGGGTGAGGGCCGCGTCCAGGGCGGTGGCCTTGACGGTGATCAGGCAGGCGTCGACCGGTTCGCGGAGGGCCGTGTCCGCGTCCACGGAGGCCGTGAAGTCGCCGAACAGGGCGCTGCGGACCTGGATTCCGGAGGCGCGCAGGGTGTCGGCGGTCTGCTCGGCGGCCAGACACAGCACGCGGTGGCCGGCGCGGGAGAGCAGGGCCGCGAGCAGGCCGCCCACGCCGCCGGGACCGAGCACGGCGACGGTGAGCCGGGCACCGGGTGCGCTGTCCGGGGTCTCGGGGATGTCCGGGGTGTTCGTCATGGGGCTGTCCTCTCGTCGGTCGGCCCCGGGAACGGTGGCCGCCTCGGGACGATCCTCGCAGGAGACAGGGGGACTGCGGGAGACTGGGGCCATGTGCCGGAGTATCAAGACCCTGCGACCGCCTCAGCTGGCCGAGGAGGCCACCGAGGACGAGATCCGTGCTGCCGCGCTGCAGTACGTGCGGAAGGTGTCCGGGTTCCGGGCGCCGGCCGCGCACAATCGGGAGGTGTTCGAGCGGGCGGTCGACGCGGTGGCGGAGGCTACCGCCGCACTGCTCGGGGGGCTGGAGGTGCGGGGGCAGGCGGTGCGCGAAGCCGCCGGCTGAGGCGGCGGGGCCGCCGGGGTCAGGCCGGGCGTCTTCGCATCAGGAACCCGGCTCCCGCGCCCGCCCCGAACAGCGCCACCACCGACACCGCCGTCGCCAGCCAGGTCTCGCCCAGCCACTGGGCGCCCAGGTAGCCGAGGGCGACGCTGTAGACCGCCCAGCTGAGGCCCGCCAGCGCGGACCAGGGGAGGAATTCGCGGACACGGCGGTGGGTCGCGCCGGCGCCCAGGGAGACGATCGAGCGGCCGGCGGGCGCGAAACGGGCCAGTACGACCAGTGCGCCGCCGCCCCGGGACAGGGCCTCGCCGAGACGTTCCTGCGCGCTGCTCATCCGTCGGGAGCGGGCGATGGCACGGTCCAGGCGGGCCCCGCCGCGCCGGGCCAGCCGGTAGGCGACCAGGTCGCCGAGGACCGACGCGGTGGCGGCGCAGAGGGTCAGCGCGAGGATGTCGGGCACGGCGTGCGGGACCTGTCCGGGAGCCGCGCCGGTGCCCGCCGCCGCTGCCGTGGCCGCGGTGATGACCAGTACGCCGCTGGGCAGGACCGGCAGGAACACATCAAGCAGCACGGAGAGGGCCACCATGGCGTATATCCATGGCCCGGCCTCCAGTGACCCCATGCTTTCCCACACGACGGTTCCCCCGTGATTGTCCTGTTGCGCCCCCGACGCCAGCCATACAGCGTACGCGGAGGGTGTGACAGGAGTTTCACGGGGGGCTTGCGGATTCCGCAAAGGATTAAGCGGCCACCGGCGTGTCCGGCCCGGCATCCGGCGCGGCCGGCCCACCCTCCGACTGCGCCCCGACCGGTTGCGCCCCACCCGGCGCCTGCCCGGCTTTTGACCGCCCCGTGTCCGGCCGCCCCGCGCCCGCGGGTTCCGCCACCGGCTGCCCCGCGTCCGACTGTTCGTCCGGTGACCGTCCCGCCACCGGCCGCCCTGAATCCGGTTGCCCTGGATCCGGTTGCTCCACTGCCGGCTGCTCCGTGTGCCCCGGCGTCGCCGTGCGCAGGGCCGCGCGGGCGATGGTGTCGGCGTCCGACAGCGTCACCGAGTCCACGCCCGGCCGGGCGCCCGCCGCGGTCACCCAGTGCACGCCCTCCGTGGGCACGCCGAAGGCGAACCGCCCCGGGTGCGGCAGGCCGTGACGGTCGAGCAGCCGGTACGAACGTGGTGCCACGTCCAGGCCCCCGGTCTCGTGGCCGTCCACCCGGTGCGGGCGGCACGCGCCCTCGCGCAGCAGTCCGGCCAGCAGTTCGTCGGTGGTGCGGCGCAGGTCCGGCTCCGGGAGGCGGGCCTCTATCAGCGTGGTCACCCGGACCTCGGAGCCGGGCACCCGCGGCGAGCGCGCCACCCACGCGCCGTCCGTCCGGCCCACCGCGAGGCCGGGGCCCAGCACCGTCACCACGCCCGCCGCCAGCAGCGCGGTCAGCTCCTCGACGCGGCGCCGGGGCGGGCCGATGGACAGGAACGCGTTGAGCGGGGTGTACCAGCCGTCCAGGTGGGCCCGCCGGGAGGCGCCGGTCAGACCGCCGTGGTCGACGACCAGCCGTATCTCGTTGCGCAGGTCGCGCAGTACGTCCAGGGCCGCCTTGAGCGGGCCGCGCACGTTGCCGAGGGCGGCCTGTGCCGCGTCCTCGCGCAGGTGCCCGAGGAGCCAGGCGTGCCAGTCCGCCGGACCGGTGAACTCCCGCTCCCCGTAGGGGTGCTGGAGACGTTCCCAGGACCAGCGGTCCGTCTCGGGGACGCCTGCCGCGTCGAGTACGGCGCTCTCCGCGGGCCGGCCGTCGGCCATGAGGAGCCGCTCGGCGATTTCGGGGTCGCCGGTCAGAGCGGTGTAGTAGACCGTCTCCACCTCCTTCGCCACCAGCGGCCAGACCTCCGCGAGGAAGTCGGGCGGCTCGCCGGAGTCCGCGCGTTTGCGCAGGCTCGCGATCGTCTCGCCGGTGAGCAGCAGCGGGGTGTGCCGGCCGTACGGGCCCTTGGCGTTGTCGCCGCGCGCCTGGTAGGGGACGCCCCGCCGGGAGCCCGCGTACAGGCGCGGCTCCCGGCCCGAGGGCGTGTAGCGCAGCGCGCCGTCGGGGGTGCGGGCGAAGCGGCCGCCGCGGCCGGTGGTGAGCAGGGCCAGGTGGTCGAAGAAGGTGAGGCCGAGGCCGCGCAGCAGCACCGGCTCGCCCGGGGCGACGGGGGTGAGATCGACGTCCGCCGGGTTGGCGGGCGGCAGGTGGCGCAGGCCGTGCCGGGCGGCGTGTGCCGAGTCGGCGCGCTCCTGCGGGGTCGCCGTCGCCGGCAGGTGCCCCTGGGCCAGCACCACCGCGGCCAGACCGGGCAGGGCGCGGCCGTCGTCGAGGGTGAGCGTCTGGCGGCCGTCGGGGTCGTCGGCCAGGCGCACGGCACGGGCGCGATGCGTCTCGACGCGGACCGACGCCGGGGCGAGGGCGACCGTCCTCGCGAACACCCACTCCAGGTAGCGGCCGTAGTGGGCGCGGGTCGGGTAGGCGTCGGGGTCCAGTTCGCCGGCCGCCCATTCGTGCAGGCTGGGGCCGGGCCGGACCGGGCCCGAGCACTCCACGCTGTCGTCGGTGAACAGGGTGACCTGGCTCGCCACGGTGTTCATCAGCAGCTCCGCCGACTGCGCCGTACGCCAGACCCGGCCCGCGCCCGGCGGTGCCGGGTCGATCACGTGGACCGTGAGGCGCGATCCCGGGGGCAGCAGTTCGGGTGCGGAGGCGCACAGGCGTTCCAGGACGCTGGTGCCGCGCGGTCCGGCGCCGACCAGGGCGACGGCGACCGGGGCGGATTCCTGGGGCGAGACAGACAACGACGTGACTCCCGGGCGGGTGGGGGCGCTGGGCAGGAACACCGCCCGCACGGGATGAGGAAGCGGACGGTCCGCCTCATCATGCCGTCGTGATGCACGGAAGCCAACGCGCGCCCCACGCGCCTCGGATGTCCCTCATGGGGCGGTGAGGGAGGACTCCTGCACGGTCTCCAGGGTGCCGCCGGGTCGGGCCCGCTCCAGCCGCAGCCGGGCCGAACGGCCGTGCAGGGTCAGCGTCATGAGCTGGTTGCCGAACCACGGGCCGCCCTTCTTCCGCCATGTCACCGGCGGTGGCGCGCACCGGCCGTGCCGGGTGAACCGCCGCCCCAGGAACCGGGCCAGGGCGCTCCAGCCGAACCGGAAGCCGACCCGGATCGTCGGTGGCACCGAGTTGTGGACGGGCGAGCAGGTGAGTTGCAGCACACGGGCGGCGGGGCCGGTGCCGGCCGGCCACGCGGGCTCGGCGACGTAGGCGTGATGGACGTCCCCGGACAGGACGCAGATCGACGCGGGCGCCCCGGGACCCGAGCCGGTGCGGGCGAGCACGCCGGCCAGGTCGGCGAAGGAGGCCGGGAAGGCCGCCCAGTGCTCCAGGTCGGCCGCGCGCCGCAGCCGCTCCCCGAACTGCGCCCAGCGGCCGCCCCGTTCGCCCCGGCACAGGGCCGCGTCCCAGGTCTCCAGGTCGTGTATGAGGTGCGGCAGCAGCCAGGGCAGTGAGGTGCCGACCAGGAGATGGTCGTACGACTCCCGGTCGGTGAGCGCCTGTTGGCCCAGCCACTCGGCCTCGCCGGGGTCGAGCATGGCGCGGTGGTGCTCGTCCAGCACCCGGGCCGCCCGGGTGTCCACCATCAGCAGCCGCACCCGGCCGAAGTCGCGCCGGTAGCTCCAGCGCACCGACGCGGGGTCGGCGTCGGCCTTGGCGGCGAAGGCGCGCAACTCGTCGGTGCCGTCGGGGGATGCGCGGACGGCCGCGTAGAGCGGGTCGGCGGCCAGCTCGGCGGGGGAGAGGTTGCCCAGGTGCTGGTGGACCCAGTAGGACATCAGTCCGCTCAGCAGCCGCTCCTGCCACCAGGGAGTGTCCCGGATGTCCGCCAGCCAGGCGGCGGAGGTGTTCCAGTCGTCGATGACGTCGTGGTCGTCGAAGATCATGCAGCTGGGCACGGTGGACAGCAGCCAGCGCACCTCGGGGTCGAGCCAGGACTCGTAGTAGAGGCGGGTGTACTCCTCGTAGTCCGCGACCTCGGCGCCGGGCGGCTCCGACAGGTCGCGGCGCGCGGCCAGCCAGTGACGGGTCGCGGCCGAGGTCTCGTCGGCGTACACCTGGTCGCCCAACAGCAGCAGCACGTCGGGCCGTTCACCGCCGGCGGCGACACGCGAGGCCAGGCTGTCCAGAGCGTCGGGGCCGACCGGGTCGTGGCCGTCGGCCGGGGGCGCGGCCCAGCGGCAGGAGCCGAAGGTCACCCTCAGCTCGTCGCCCTCGCCGGGGGCGCGTATCACCGGGGCCGGGAAGGAGGAGTCCGGCGGCGGCCACACCCGGGTGCCGTCCAGGACCACTTCGTACGGCGTCGAAGTCCCCGGCGTCAGCCCGGAGACGGGGACCAGGGCGTAGTGGTGGCCGGCCACCTGGAAGGTGCGCGTGCTGCCGCCGGCCCCGTCCGGGCAGCGCACCTCGGCGGTACACGGACGGCTCGTCTCGACCCAGACGGTCGCCGACGAGCCGTCGGTGTACCTCAGCAGTGGTCCCAGGCGCAGTCCGGCCACGTTCGCCCGCCCTCTTTCCCGGTCGTTCGCCCCCGTCGCACCGTACGGTACGGAACGACGGAGGCCGGCGGGGAGGCTTCGACGCGGGAAAGAACGCGGGAAGGGGGGTGGAGCGTGGCCGGAACGCGGGGGAGCGGGCCCCTCTGGCTGCCGGACCGTCCGCGGGGTGTGTCAGCAGCCGGAGAGGTAGCTGGTGAGCGCGCTCTTCTCGGCGGAGTCGACCGAGAGGCCGTAGTAGTACTTCACCTGGACCCAGGCGCGGACGTAGGTGCAGCGGTACGAGGTCAGCGACGGCATCCAGGTCGCCGGGTCCTGGTCGCCCTTGGACTGGTTGACGTTGTCCGTGACGGCGAGCAGCTGCGGGCGGGTGACGTCGTTGGCGAAGGCCTCGCGCTGGGCGGTGGTCCAGTTCCGGGCGCCGGAGTCCCAGGCCTCGGCCAGCGGGACCAGGTGGTCGATGTCGACGTCGGAGGCGGCGGTCCAGGTGGCGCCGTCGTAGGGGGAGTACCAGCTGCCGCTGGTGGCGGTGCAGGCGGAGTTGGTCACGACGTTCGAACCGTCGCGCTTGAGGATCCACTCACGGGTGTTGCAGGTGCCGCTGATGGTGTCCCAGGTCGGGAACAGGTCACGCGCGTAGCCGGTGCGGACCTCGGTCGCCACGGTGAGGGAGGCGAGGTAGGTGCGGGCGGTGGACGCGCTGACCGGGGTGGGCAGGGCGGCGGAGGCGCTCGGGGAGTTGAAAAGGGCGGCGGAGGCTATGAGGCCGGTGAACGCGGCGAGTATGCTGAGCCGTCGACGCGCGTAGAACTTCGGCATGCTAACTCCCTGGTGGGGGTGGGGTGTTGGAGCGCGAGCGTGGGAATGCTCGCGCTCCCGTGTTGCCGGGGGGTGAGCGCTCGGTAAGAAGCTAGTGACGTGTGCATGACACGACAAGGTGTGCGACGTGACTCACATACGGGGCCCGCGGCCTGGGGACCGGTGCGGTGGTCACGTACCGTGGAGGGCGTTGAAGGGGAGTAGCTCTTCGCCGGACCGTCGACATACTGCTCAGCCCGTCTGAGCCGGCGCCCGGAGGCGGACCTCGGTCACGAGGCCGCCAGCGAGACCTTCGGCAAGCAGTGCACGCCCGTGCCGTACAGCGGCGCGGGTGGATCCATGTGTGCTGCCGTGCCGAGGTGTCGTGTGTTCCGCGCGAAATGCAGCACTCTCGGTGGGGCCGCCCCGACCGATTGAGGACCCTTGATCAGCATCACCGTGACGGCGCTCGTCTTCGGCGTCATCTTCCTCGCCGAACTGCCCGACAAGACCGCCCTCGCCGGCCTGGTCCTGGGCACCCGCTACCGGGCGTCCTACGTCTTCGCGGGCGTCGCGGCCGCCTTCCTCCTGCACGTCGTGCTGGCCGTCGCGGCCGGCAGCGTGCTGACCCTGCTGCCGCAGCAGATCGTGCACGCCCTGACCGGTGTGCTCTTCCTCGGCGGCGCGGCCGTGCTGCTGCTGAAGAAGGGCGAGGAGGAAGAGGAGATCCGCAAGCCCGCCGACCAGTCCTTCTGGAAGGTCGCCGGCACCGGGTTCATGCTCATCCTGGTCGCCGAGTTCGGCGACCTCACGCAGATCATGACGGCGAACCTCGCGGCCCGCTACGACGACCCGGTCTCCGTCGGCCTCGGCGCGGTGCTCGGCCTGTGGGCGGTGGCCGGACTCGGCATCGTCGGCGGCAAGGCGCTGATGAGGAAGGTGCCGCTACGGCTGATCACGCAGATCGCGGCCGTGCTGATGCTGGCGCTCGGCGTGTGGAGCCTGTGGGAGGCGATCGCCGGCTGAGCCGGACGCGTCCCGCCGGGGGCCCGGTGAGCTGAAGAGTCGGTGAACGGCAGGCGGCACCGCTGGCGGAATGACCACCCTGTTTTGTACCGTAGAGAAACAAAGTGGCTCCCGCTCGTTTTCCCTGACCGGCGGGCGGGGCCGCTCTGTTTTGTTTTGCCCGGCTCTGCTCTGCCCCGGTCTGCTTAGGAGCTGCCCGATGACGGCCACCGTCCTCACCGCCCGCGCCCTCCTCCTCGACATGGACGGCACCCTCGTCAACTCGGACGCCGTCGTCGAACGCATCTGGCGGCGCTGGTCCGAGCGGCACGGACTGGACGGCGACGAGGTCATGAAGGTCGTCCACGGACGCCAGGGACACGCGTCCATGGCGGTGCTGCTGCCGGACCGGCCGGTCCAGCAGAACCTCGCGGACAACGCGCGGATGCTGGCCGAGGAGACCGCCGACATGGAGGGCGTGGTCGAGGTCCCGGGCGCCGCGGCCTTCCTGGCCTCGCTGAACGGGCTGCCGCACGCGCTGGTGACCTCGGCGGACGTGGCGCTGTCCACGGCGCGGATGGCGGCGGCCGGGCTGCCGCTGCCGGCGGTGCGGATCACGGCGGAGTCGGTGGGCGCGAGCAAGCCGGACCCCGAGGGTTTCCTGAAGGGCGCGGCCGAGCTGGGCGTCGCCCCGGCGGACTGCGTGGTCTTCGAGGACTCGGGCGCGGGGATCACGGCGGGGCGCGCGGCGGGGATGCGGGTGGTGGGCGTCGGTGCGCGGGCGGGTGTGCACGGGCCGGACGTGGTGGTGCGGGACCTGACGCGGGTGCGGGTGGAGGCGGTGGCGGACGGTTCGCTGCGGCTGCACGTGGGGTGAGGCGGCGGTCGGGCGGCCGCGGGCCAGGTGAGGGCCGCTCGCGCGGTTCCCCGCCCCCGTCCCGGCATCGACCCTGAAGCCGGCTTCAAGGGCAACTCCCCCGGGGCGCGGGGCGCGGGGCGCGGGGAGAGGGCGCGAGCGGCGACGACGGCGCCGCGGCCGCCCATGACCGTGACCGGCCCCTAGGGCTCCGTCGTCTCCGACTCCAGGGCCGTCCGGGTGGCCGTCCCGTACACCCCCGACTCGTCCGTCAGGATCCCCCGCGCCAGCTGGTACGTCCGCACCGCGCCCTGAGTCGAGCGGTCGTAGTGGCCGTCGGCGTTCCCCGAGTAGAGCCTCAGCTGCGCCAGCCGCAGCTGGAGCTCCGTCACCTCCGCGCCGCTGTCACCGAGGCGCAGGGCCGGTGCCGAGGTGGGTTCCGCGGAGGCGGCCGTACCGGTCGTCGACGCCGACCGGGTCGGCGCGGCCGACCGGGACGCGGTCGCGGACGGACTCGCGCCGACCGTCCGTGACGGCGAGGCCGTCGGCGGCGCGCTCGTACCCGCGGACGTGGACGGCACGGCCGGGGCCTGTGCCCCCGCCGACGTCACCGGCTCCGTGGGGGACGGCGGCCCCGAGCCCCGTGTCACGTCGGGCACGCTCTCCCGGACGTCGTCCGGCGCCGCCGCGGTCCGCTCCGGCGTCACATGGGAGAACAGGCCGCTCGCGAGACCGGCCACCGCGAGGATCCCGGCCACCGCCCCGGCGATCGAGAGCACCAGCACCCACCGGGGCCGGCGCCGGCGGGGTTCCACCGGGCCGGAGGGGGGTACCGCGGTGTCGCCGGGCCCCGCCGGCTCCGGTACCGCGCGCAGCGGCACGGTCGCCCCCTCGGCCACCGGCAGCGGCAGCGGCCCGGTCCTCCCGCCCTCGGCGCCGGCCCCGGCCTCGGTGCCGCCCGCCGAGAGGTCGACGTACGGCCGTATCCGCAGCGGGTCGAAGTCCTCCGCGGCCGCCTGCTCGGCCGTGCGGGCGGCGCGCAGGGCGTCCGACGCCCGCCGGGTGCAGTCGCAGGAAGGCGTGTTGTCCGGCCCTCTCGGTGCCCCGCACTCCGGGCACCGGTGGCCGCCGGTGGTCTCCGTCACGGTGGTCGTCCCCCTCCCCACGGGTCCCCTCGCGTCCCCCGCGAACCCTCACGAACTCCACAGATTATGCGTCGCTCCCACACGTACGTCCGCGGGATCCCCTTGTCTCAGCCGGCACGAAGAGGGCTCGACGGGCCATACCGGGAGACACCGTCCACGATGGAAGATGGCCGAGAGCATCCGGGAGGTCTCATGGCCCTGGACATGACGCACACCCAGGCGAAGGACGCGGAGCACGTACCCGGCAATGTGCTCGTCCCGATCGGGGCGCTGCTGCTGGGCCTGCTGCTCGCCGCGCTGGACCAGACCATCGTGTCGACCGCGCTGCCGACGATCGTCAGTGACCTGGGCGGGCTCGAACATCTGTCGTGGGTGGTCACCGCCTATCTGCTGGCCTCCACCGCCGCCACCCCGCTGTGGGGCAAGCTCGGTGACCAGTACGGGCGCAAGCGGCTCTTCCAGGCCGCGATCGTGATCTTCCTCGTCGGGTCGGCCCTGTGCGGGATGGCCCGGAACATGGGTGAGCTGATCGCCTTCCGCGCGCTGCAGGGGCTGGGCGGCGGCGGGCTCATCGTGCTGTCGATGGCGATCGTGGGGGACCTCGTGCCGCCTCGTGACCGGGGGCGCTACCAGGGCCTGTTCGGCGCCGTCTTCGGCACCACCAGTGTGCTCGGGCCGCTGCTCGGCGGGGTGCTCACCGAGCATCTGAGCTGGCGCTGGGTGTTCTACGTCAATCTGCCCCTCGGCCTGGTCGCGCTCGCCGTGATCGCGGTCGCGCTGCGCATCCCGCGCCGGGCCGCCCGCCACCGGATCGACTACCTCGGCACCGCGCTGATCGCCGCCGTCGCCACCTGCCTGGTGCTGGTGGCGTCCCTGGGCGGGACCACCTGGCGCTGGGGGTCGCCGCAGATCATCGGTCTCGCGGTGCTCGGGGTGCTGCTCGCCGTCGCCTTCGTGGCCGTCGAGCGGCGGGCCGCGGAACCCGTGCTCCCGCTGAAGCTCTTCGGCATCCGCACCTTCACGCTCGCCGCCGTGATCAGCTTCATCGTCGGCTTCGCCATGTTCGGCGCGATGACCTACCTGCCGACCTTCCTCCAGGTCGTGCAGGGCATCTCGCCGACCCTGTCGGGTGTGCACATGCTGCCGATGGTGATCGGCCTGCTGCTGTCCTCCACCCTGTCCGGGCAGATCGTCAGCCACTCCGGCCGCTGGAAGGTGTTCCCGATCGCCGGCACCGCCGTCACCGCCTTCGGCCTGCTGCTGCTCCACCGGCTCGACGAACACAGCTCGACCGTCGAGATGAGCAGCTACTTCTTCGTCTTCGGCCTCGGCCTCGGGCTGGTCATGCAGGTGCTGGTGCTGATCGTGCAGAACTCCGTCTCGTACGAGGACCTCGGCGTCGCCACCTCCGGCGCGACCTTCTTCCGCTCCATCGGTGCCTCCTTCGGCGTGGCCATCTTCGGCTCGGTCTTCGCGAGCCGCCTCGCCGACAAGCTGGCCGACGCCTTCCGGGGCGTCAGCCTCCCGGCCGGAGTCACTCCCGACGCCCTCGAGGCGGACCCGCGCGGCATCTCCGAACTGCCGCCCGCGCTGCGCCCGGCGGCCCTGCACGCGTACGCGTCCTCGATCACCGACGTCTTCCTGTACGCGGCCCCGGTGGCGGCCCTCGGCTTCGTCCTGGCCTGGTTCCTCAAGGAGGACCGGCTGCGCGGCTCGGTCACCGCGCCGGACGCCTCCGAGACCATCCCGCCCAACCCGGTGCAGCGGTCGTCGTACGACGAGTGCTGCCGGGCCCTGTCACTGCTCGGCACCCGGGAGGGCCGCCGGGAGGTCTACCGGAAGATCAACGAACGGGCCGGGGCGGATCTGCTGCCCGCGGCCGGCTGGCTGCTGCTGCGGATCCGCAGGTACGGGTCGGTGGAGCCGGGGCGGCTCGCCGAACGCGGGGCCGTCCCGATGACCGTCGTGCTGGAGGGCGCCCGCCAGTTGGAGGAGCGGCACCTCGTCGACCGGCTGGGCCTCGACCTGACCCTGACCGAGCAGGGCCGCGCGATGGCCGAGCGGCTCGCCAGGGCGCGTGAGGAGTCGCTGGCCGAGCTGCTCGGTGACTGGTGGACCGCGGCGGACCGGCCCACCGACCTGGACCGCCTGGTACGCGAACTGACCGACGAACTGTGCGGGACCGAACGCGAGCAGCCCCAGAACCCGGCCTCCCGACCGGTCAGTTGACGAGTTCCTTGCGGAACCAGTGCTCGGCGTACCTGTCGTCGTTGTGCGGTGCCGTCTCCGCGTAGCCGAGCCGCGCGTACAGGGCGCGGGCCTCGACGAGGTCGGTGCGGGTGTCCAGCACGATCCGCCCGGCCCCGAGCGCCCGGGCCGCGTCCTCGGCCGCCGCTACGAGGAGCGCCGCACCGCCCCGGCCGCGCAGCCCCTCGTGGACGAAGACCCGGGTGAGTTCGGCGGTGGCCGGGTCCAGGAGCCGTACGCCCGCGCTGCCGGCCGGCGCACCGCCGTACCGTGCGATCAGCAACCGCCCGGTGGGCGGAGCGAGTTCGGATCCGGACCGGGCGGCGATCTCCCGTTCCAGCTCGGCCGGGTCGGTGCGCCGGTCCTCGTGGCGCAGGTACCAGCGGTCGCTGACCTCCGTGTAGTACGCCCGCCACAGGTCGGCGGCGACGGGTGAGCCGGGGCGTTCCGGGGTGATCGTCCAGGTGGTCATGGACGACAGTCTCGGGCGGGTCAGGGGGGACCGTGCAACCGAATTCGCGGCGGGTCCGGTCCGGCCGCTCGGTCCGGACCTGTTTGCGGGGCGCCGTGCGGGTCACCCGGAGGGCGAGCCGGCCCGTCGGGCCGAGACACCGGAAGGCAACCATGTCCACAGGCTTGATCATCGCGATCGTGATCGTGGCCGCCGTGGTCGTCGTCGCGGCCGTGCTGGCGGCGCGCTCCAGGAGCCGCGGCCCGCACGGTCTGAAACAGCGCTTCGGGCCCGAGTACGAACGGGTCGTGGCCGAGCACAGCGGCGACACGAAGGCGGCCGAGCAGGAACTCGCCGAACGCGTTCAGCGCCACGGCGACCTGCACGAGCGTCCGCTGGAAGAGGCGGAGCGCGAACGCTACGCGGCACGCTGGACGACCGCGCAGGAGCACTTCGTCGAGTCGCCCCGGGAGTCCGTGACCGAGGCCGACCGGCTGCTCGCCGAAGTGGCGGCCGCCCGTGGTTTCCCGGCCGGTGCCGAGTACGACGACCAGGTCGCCGCGCTGTCCGTGCACCACGCCGACCACGTCGAAGGCTACCGACGCGTCCACCGCGCCGCCCAGGCGCCCGTGAGCGGGACGCAGCAGAGCCAGGCGGCCACCGAGGAGATGCGTACGGCCATGATCGAGGCCCGCTCCCTCTTCGACGACCTGGTCACCTCGCCGGCCGGCGGTACCGGCCGGCACCATCGCGCCGGTGTCGGTGCCGACACCGGCGGCCATCCGCATCTGCCCTGGTCCGCCGACCGGAGCCGCCCGAAGGAGAGCTGACCCACATGACCGACGCGACGACAGGGAACGACCGCCAGTCCATGAGCGGCGACATATATCCCGGCGACGAAGCGATGCCGGGCCGCGAGGAGCGCACGGCCACACGCACGACCGGGGCCACGGCGGACCGTGGCGACACCTCCGCCAGGGGGGCCACCCCCGGGCGGGAGTCCGTCGCGGCGGAGCGTACGGGCGAGCGGGAAGAGGCGCCCGGGCAGGCGGTGCTGGTGGCCGGCAACGGTCCTGGCCACTCGCCGGACGCGGCTCGCGACGACCGCTCGGCCCGCACCGCCGGCCGGCCGGTGACCAGGGACGACCGGGCGGGCGCGAGCGACGGCCGGCTGATGCCGAACGAGGAGTGCGGACAGCTGGAGGAGCGCCTGCAGCACGCGCTCACCGGCTTCGTCGACGAGCCGCGCGCGGCCGTGGAGGAGGCCGACCGGGCCGTCGAGGAACTCAGCGCCCGTTTCACCGACGCCGTCGACCGGCGCCGCCGTACCCTGCGCGGCAGCTGGCAGGAGACCGACCGGGACCACCCCGGCACGACCGACACCGAGCAGCTCCGGCTGGCCCTGCGCGAGTACCGCGAACTGGCGGACCGGCTGCTACACATCTGAGTCCGACGCCGCCCGGCGCTCCCGCCACTCGCGTACGACCTCTTCGACGTCGTACGGCTTCTTGCCCAGCGGGGGCCCGGGCGGCGGCTTGAACATCATGTCCCGGATCTTCAGGTTGACCTCCGTGAGGATCCTGCGGACGATCCGCTCCGAGGGGGCCGCGTAGGCGGCCGCCAGAGCGTCCTCCGCCTCCTTGCGCAGCGCGAGGGCCGGAGGCAGCATCGTCAGGCCCTCCCGGGCCATCTTCCGCCTGACCCACCACAGTTCGTCGTACGACGCCTCCAGGTCGGTCGGCAACGGCTGCCCCGCGCCGGTGAGTCGATCGAACTCGCCGCGTTGCTGCGCATCACTGATCTGCTTGTCGACCCAGGACTCGAACGGTACCCCGGGTGGCTTTCGCTCGGTCATGACTTCATTGTGCCGGACGCCACCGCGCCGGGCGTTTTATCATGCGCCGGAGATCCACGAACGATTCAGGAACCGCGCAGGGGGAAAGCACGTGCTCGAACTCACCATGGCCTCCGTGTCCGGGGACGCGGGCGAAACGGCCGGCATGCTCATGGCCGACGCGCCCAGCGAACCGGGCGCCGTGCTGCGAGTGGGCCGCGATGCCTCCGTCTGCCGGCTCGCCACGCCCGACGACTGGCTGTTCGTCTCGCGGGTGCACCTGGAGTTCCTGTGCGGGCCCGAGGGCGGCTGGCAGGTCACCTGGCTGCGCGGCTCCCAGACCGAACCGTCCTCCGAGGTGCTGCTGAAGGTCGGCGAGTACGCCCAGACCATCGGGTACGGCATCACGGTCGCGCTGCCCCGGGGCGGCTCCGGCGAGATCGTCGTCCGGGACCGCACCGCCCCGCGCAGCGTCAACGTGGGCTTCTACCACGAGGCTTGAGCCCGCCGGCCGGCTAGGCCAGTACGCGGGCCAGGGCGAAGCCGTCGTAGCCCTTGCTGCCGACCGTCTGGATCGCCGTACCGCTCAGCCTCGGGTGGGTGGCGATCAGCTCGATCGCGGCACGGGTGCCGACCACGTCCGGTTCGCTGCTCGCCTCGTCGACGACCCGGCCCTCGCGCACCACGTTGTCGAGGACGATCAGGCTGCCGGCGCGGGTGAGCCGCAGCGCCCACTCCACGTAGTGCGGGTTGTTGGCCTTGTCGGCGTCGATGAAGACCAGGTCGAAGGGGGCCGGGTTCTCGTCGGCGAGCTTGGGCAGCGACTCCAGGGCGGGGCCGACCCGTACCTCGACGATGCGCTCCAGTCCGGCGCGGGCGATGTTGCGGACCGCCACCTCGGCGTGCCGGGCGTTGTACTCCAGCGAGATCAGCCTGCCGTCGGCGGGCAGGGCGCGGGCCATCCAGATGGTGCTGTAGCCGCCCAGGGTGCCGATCTCCAGGATGTTCCGGGCGTCCTGGATCTGCGCGAGGAGCTGGAGCAGCTTGCCCTGGCCGGCGGTCACGCTGATGTGCGGGAGGTCGCCGGCCTCGCTCTCGCGCAGGGCCGCCTGGAGCACCTCGTCGTCGGGTGAGAGCTGGCTGGTGAAGTAGAAGTCGACGTCGTCCCAGAGCTGAGAGCCGCTCATGCGTCCGCTGCCTTTCGGATATCCGGTAACTGCCCACTGAAAGCTATCTGCTCAGCACTACTCAGAGGGCGGATGCGTCGGTGATCCACCGCCCCGGTACCGGACGGTACTCAGCCGATCGGCTCACCGGGCGGGGCCGGGGGCCGCACCGGTGGCAGGGAACCGGCCGTGACGGCCGGCAGCAGTGCGGCGCCGGCCGTAGGAGCCACAGTGGGACACCGGCCGCCTCGCGCAGCCGGTCCTCGTGGACGGCCTGCTGGAAGGGGGTGTCCGAGGACGCCCGGCGCAGCACGTGGTCGTCGGAGATCCGGGACGGGTACGGGAACTCCTGGCACGGCCGTCAGATACGGGGCGCCGGCGGCGAGTCCGGGCAGACCGCCGGCCGGACGGCTCAGCCGGCCCGCGCAGAGGACCCTCGGGCGGTCGCCGCCGATCGCCGCGCGCGGCTCCACGCGGTGCGCCGCGAGCACGTGCAGGCCCAGCGACTGCGGGGTGGCCGCGAGCGCGGACAGCCGCATCGGGAGAGGGCCGGCTCGCCGGCGAAGGCGAGGTGCAGCGGGTCGAGGGCGCCGGTCGGCGCGAAGCCCGCGGTCTTGCGGGCGAGCCTGACCGCGACGTACTCCCAGCGCCGCTCGGCGTACGGCCGCGGCGCGGTGTCCAGGCGGGGCGGGAGCGGGAAGCCGTTGCTGTGCAGCCGGCCGTCCAGGGCGCCGGGGTCGGTGGCGGTCAGCCGGGCCGGGCCGAAGGGGCAGAGCCGGCGGCGGCCGACCACGCCGACGCCGGGCGGCGGGCCCGCGCCGGCGCCGGCGCCGGCAGCGAGGGGCCAGTCGCCGTTCCGGGGCCAGAAGTGCCGCCGGGTGCGGTGCACCGGGGCGGTGAGGGTGTGCAGTTCGTCGAAGAGCGCCGGATCGGCCGGGGTGACGGTGGCGCGGTGCGGGACGGGCATGAGCCAGGCGGCGCGGTCGGCGTCGCCGTCGACCGTCGGACGCATCACGAGCTGTCCGCGGGTGCCGTCCCAGCGCAGGACCGACTCCTCCCGGCCGACGGAGACCGTCTGCCGGCCGCCGGGGACGAGGGCGCCCCAGCCGCAGCCGCAGCCGCAGCCGCAGCCGCAGCCGCAGTCGCAGTCGCAGTCGCAGCCGCAGGCGAAGGCGGGCACGGCGAGCCCGTTCAGCTGTGTGCCGAGGGGGGTGAGCAGGACCGCGAGAACACGTGCGCGCCCGACCGTGAGCCGGTGCCCTCCGCCCGGGTGTGGATCACCGACCACGGACGGTAGAGCGGAGGGCATGGCTCCTGGGCCTGTTCCGGACAGCCACCGTCTGTCCACCGACGGTACGCACGGGGGGTGCGGATCGCTCGGACCGGGCGGGGTCCGGGCGCCGGGCGCGCGGCCCTCTCGCGTTCCTGGCGGGCCGCCCCGACCGGCGGTGAGGCGTTCCTAGAGGGGCGCCTCGACCGAAGGCGCCGAACCGGGCAGGGGCTTGCCCGCCGTCTCTGTCATGCGCCAGGCCGCGAAGCCGCCGATGACCGCCGCCGCCATCATGTAGTACGCGGGCATCATCATGTTGCCGGTCGCTCCGATCAGGGCCGTCACCACCAGCGGGGTCGTGCCGCCGAAGAGGGACACCGAGATGTTGAAGCCGATCGACAGGCAGCCGTAGCGGACCCGGGTCGGGAACAGGGCCGGGAGGGCCGCCGGCATCGCCGCCGTGAAGCAGACCAGGAGCAGGCCCAGGGCGCCCATGCCGAGGCCGACCGCCGGCAGGCCGCCCTGCCGGATCAGGAGCACGGCCGGGACGGAGAGGAACAGGAAGCCCGCGCAGCCCGCGGCGATCACCGGGCGGCGGCCGACGCGGTCGGTCAGGGCACCGGCGAACGGCTGGACGATCATCATCAGGGTCATGACGGCGAGGACCACCAGCAGGCCGTGCGTCTCGTCGTACTTCAGCTCGCTCGTCAGGTAGCTCGGCATGTACGACAGCAGCATGTAGTCCGTGACGTTGAAGACCAGGACCAGGGCCATGCACAGCAGCAGGGCCTGCCACTGACCGGTGATCATCTCGCGGAGGGGGACCTTCGGGCGGGACGATTCCGCCTTCTCGGCCTCCGCCGCGAACGCGGGGGTCTCCTCCAGGCGCATCCGCAGGTAGAGGCCGATGATGCCCATCGGGCCCGCGATCAGGAACGGGATGCGCCAGCCCCAGGAGGTGAGGTCGCCGTCGGAGAGCAGGGCCGTCATCAGCGTGACGAGACCGGCGCCGCCGATGTAGCCCGCCAGCGTGCCGAACTCCAGCCAACTGCCGAAGAAGCCGCGCTTCTTGTCCGGCGCGTACTCGGCGATGAACGTGGACGCGCCCGCGTACTCGCCGCCGGTGGAGAAGCCCTGCACCAGGCGGGCGGCGAGGAGCAGGACCGGGGCGCCCACGCCGATCGTCGCGTAGGACGGGATCAGGCCGATCGCGAAGGTGCCGGCCGCCATCATGATCATGGTGACGGCGAGCACCTTCTGGCGGCCCACGCGGTCGCCGAGCGGGCCGAAGACCATGCCGCCGAGCGGACGGACCAGGAAGGCCGCGGCGAAGGCGCCGAACGTGGACAGCAGCTGGGCGGTCGGGCTGCCGGACGGGAAGAAGACCTTGCCCAGGGTCACCGCGATGTAGCTGTAGACGCCGAAGTCGAACCACTCCATGGCGTTGCCGAGCGCGGCCGCCTTCACGGCGCGCTTCACCAGCGCGGGGTCGGTGACGGTCGGCGCGGGGGCGGCCCTTAGGGGGCCGGGGACCGTGAGGGACGGGGTGACGGCTGTGGCGGTCGCCAAAACGGGGCTCGCCTACCTTTCGACGGGGACAGGGGCTGGCCCGTACGGCGCCGGACGGGTCGAAAGACGACGATAGGAGCTTGGCTCCATCACGCCGCGTACGCGCATCCGTGCAGTGCGCAGCTGAATGCGGTGTACGCAGGGACGTCTGCCCGCTCCCGCGGCCGTGAGCGGACCGTCCGGTGTGAGCCTTGTCGCGCCCCGGAGGCCGGCGCGGCGTGGATGTGAAGCACGGCGGGAGACCGGCAGACGTGTTCGGCGGCGGGGGAGCGGAACCCGGGACGCGGTTCAGAATGGTCCGGCTCGGGCTGTGGGCGGTGGCCGCCGTCCTCGCCACCCCGGGCGGGGAGCGGCTGACCGATCTGGAGACCTGGGTCGGACCGGAGGGCGTGCTGCACGTCAAGGGCTCCCTGTACGACTCGACCCAGTGCACCGGCACCCCCTTCGGCACGCTGCTGCTGGTGGTCGCCCTCGGCGTGGTCGCCGCGCGGGCGCCGCCCAGCCGGTGAGCCGCCGTACCGCGCTGCCGGCCGCGCCGGTCGCCATCAGCCTGCTCATGCTCTCGGTGCCGTTCCGCAGCGCCCTCTGGCTCGGCCGGACCGGCATCGTCCCGGTCCTGCCGGTGATGCTCGGCTGCCTCGCAGCCCGCGGGCAGCGCGACGGCGGAGTGCGCACCGGCCTGGCCGCCGCCCTCCAGCCGGCCCTGCTGCTGTTCGCCCCGCCGCTCTGTTCACCGGCCGCCGCCGGGCCGCCCTCGCCACCGGCGGCACCTTCGACGCGGGCGCGGTGCCGGCCCGGGCGGCGATGCCGCACCACTCGACACCTACTGGATCCATCACATCGCCGGCGTGGGCCACGGCGGCGAGGCCGACGCGCTCGCCGACCGGTCGGGAACCCGCTCGGCGGGGTCATCGCGCACGCCCGGCTGGAGCTGCCGGCGGACCGCGCCCGCGGACCACGACGGAACTCGCCGGGCGCCTGCACATGAGCGCGTCCACCGTGTCGTACCACCTGGTCAGGCCGCACCGGGTGGGGCTGCTGAACGGACGCGGGAGGGCAGCCGGGTGTACTACCGCCGGACGTCGGAGGCCGACCGCCTCGTGACCAGTCGCGGCCGGCACCCGCCTGCCAAGGCGGCTCCCGCCCCTTCCCCGGCAGGTCGAAGAAGGGTGTTCCCTGCCTGTACGACGGGCTTCTGTCGTACCAGGGATCCGGGGTGCCGCCGCGTGCTCGTGCCGGTGCCGGCCCCCGTGGCGTGGCGACGCGGTGGGGGCCGGCGGGTCAGCCGGGCGGCATGCGGGTGGGCCGCGTCCGGCGGGCGGGGTCCGCTACAGCCGCTGGATGATCGTCCCGGTTGCCAGGCCGCCGCCCGCGCACATGGTGACCAGGGCGAACTCCTTGTCCGTGCGCTCCAGTTCGTGCAGCGCGGTGGTGATCAGGCGGGCGCCGGTGGACCCCACCGGATGGCCCAGGGCGATGGCGCCGCCGTTGACGTTGACCTTGTCCAGGCTCTGCTCGAAGACCTGGGCCCAGCTCAGCACCACCGACGCGAACGCCTCGTTGATCTCGACCAGGTCGATGTCCCTGAGGGTCATGCCGGCCTTGCCGAGCACGGCCCGGGTCGCGTCGATCGGGCCGTCGAGGTGGAAGTGGGGATCGGCACCGACCAGGGCCTGGGCGACGATCCGGGCCCGCGGGCGCAGCTTCAGGGCGCGGGCCATCCGCTTGGAGGCCCACATGATGGCGGCCGCGCCGTCCGAGATCTGCGACGAGTTGCCCGCGGTGTGGACCGCCGTCGGCATCACCGGCTTCAGACCGGACAGCGCCTCCAGGGACGTGTCGCGCAGGCCCTCGTCCTTGTCGACCAGGCGCCACATGCCCTGCCCGGCGTGCTGCTCCTCCTCCGTCGTCGGCACCTGTACGGCGAAGGTCTCCCGCTTGAAGCGCTCCTCGGCCCAGGCGTGGGCCGCCCGCTCCTGCGAGAGCACCCCGAGCGCGTCGACGTCCGCCCTGGTCAGTCCCCGGTGGCGGGCGATGCGCTCGGCGGCCTCGAACTGGTTGGGCAGGTCGACGTTCCACTCGTCGGGGAAGGGCTTGCCCGGCCCGTGCTTGGAGCCGGAGCCCAGCGGCACCCGCGACATGGCCTCGACCCCGCAGCTGATCCCGACGTCGATGACCCCGGCGGCGATCATGTTCGCGGTCATGTGCGCGGCCTGCTGCGAGGAGCCGCACTGGCAGTCGACGGTCGTGGCCGCGGTCTCGTACGGCAGCCCGACGGTCAGCCAGGCCGTACGCGCGGGGTTCATGGACTGCTCGCCGGCGTGGGTCACCGTGCCGCCGACGATCTGCTCGACGCAGTCGGCGGGGATGCCGGTGCGGCCGAGGATCTCACGGTAGGTCTCGCCCAGGAGATAGGCGGGGTGCAGGTTGGCGAGCGCGCCGCCGCGCTTGCCGATGGGGGTGCGTACGGCTTCGACGATCACGGGTTCCGCGGCCATGGGGGCTCGGTTCCTCTCCTCGGTCACCCGCGCGGCGCAGGGGCGTCCCGGCCCGGCCCGCCACGCAGAACTAGAACGCGTACTAGTTCTGTGTGCAGTCTGCTGACAGCCCGTCCACAACCGCAAGAGGGGTGCACGCAATTGGGGTGACCGCGCCCCTTGCTACTTGTAGAACCCGTTACTACCTTCACCCGCAACCGACTCTTTCTGATGGTCCGTCAGAACAGGGCCGGAGCCTACGTATCCAGGTTCGTACACGGTGGGAGTGAGTCGCCATGCCCTGTCCCGCGCTGCCCGACGGGTTCGACCTCACCGACCCCGATCTGCTCCATCACCGGGTACCGCTCCCGGAGTTCGCCGAGCTGCGCCGGACGGAACCGGTCCGCTGGATCGAACAGCCGCACGGCATCGCCGGCTTCGCGGACGACGGCTACTGGGCCGTCACCCGGCACGCGGACGTCAAGTACGTCTCCACGCACCCCGAGCTCTTCTCGTCCTGGCTGAACACGGCGATCATCCGCTTCACCGAGCACATCCCGCGGGACGCGATCGACGCCCAGCGGCTGATCCTGCTGAACATGGACCCGCCCGAGCACACCCGGGTCCGCCAGATCATCCAGCGTGGCTTCACGCCCCGCTCCATCCGCGCCCTGGAGGACCGGCTGCGGACCCGCGCCCGGGCGATCACCGACGCGGCCCGCACCCACTCGGGCCCCTTCGACTTCGTCACCGAGGTCGCCTGCGAGCTCCCCCTCCAGGCGATCGCCGAACTGATCGGCGTCCCCCAGGACGACCGGGCGAAGATATTCGACTGGTCCAACAAGATGATCTCGTACGACGACCCGGAGTACGCGATCACCGAGGAGGTGGGCGCCGAGTCGGCCACCGAGCTGATCGCCTACGCGATGAACATGGCCGCCGACCGCAAGCAGTGCCCGGCCAAGGACATCGTCTCCACGCTGGTGGCGGCCGAGGACGAGGGCAATCTGAACTCCGACGAGTTCGGCTTCTTCGTGCTGATGCTCGCGGTGGCCGGGAACGAGACCACCCGCAACGCCATCACCCACGGCATGCACGCCTTCCTGACCCACCCCGAGGCCTGGGACCTCTACAAGCGCGAGCGCCCGTCGACCGCCGCCGAGGAGATCGTCCGCTGGGCCACCCCGGTCAACTCCTTCCAGCGCACCGCCACCCAGGACACCGAGCTGGGCGGCAGGCTGATCCGCAAGGGCGACCGTGTCGGCGTCTTCTACGCCTCGGCCAACCACGATCCCGAGGTCTTCGCCGACCCCGACACCTTCGACATCACCCGGGACCCCAACCCCCACCTCGGGTTCGGCGGCGGCGGCCCCCACTACTGCCTGGGCAAGTCCCTCGCGGTCCTGGAGATCGACCTGATCTTCAACGCGATCGCCGACGCGATGCCGACCCTGCGGCTGGTCGGCGACCCGGACCGGCTGCGCTCGGCGTGGATCAACGGGGTGAAGCACCTCCAGGTCACCACGGTGTGACCCCTCGCACCCCCCGACCCGGGCCGACGGCTCCCGGCGCCGCCGGCCCGCCCCGAGGGAGGCAGGAGCACCCCCTTCCCACGCCCCGTTCCTGCCTCCCCCGAGACGCCGGTCCCCGTCGTCCGTCACTCCCGCCCGGCCGTCACCACCGCCAGCACCCCGGAGACCACCGCCGCGACGAGCAGCGGAACACCGAGGCTGTGGTGCAGGACCAGCCAGGCGCCCAGGACCGCGCCCGCGATCAGCGCGAGGACCGCGGCCACGCGGCGCGGGGAGCGCGGCCTGCTGGCGTCGCCCAGGTGGGACTCGGAGACGAGGCCGGTCAGGGTGGTCGTCAGGACCGTGGTCGCCGTCAGGTCGGGGATCCCCAGCTTGCGGACGTTCGCGTTGCGCAGCCCCATCGCGAAGGCGGTCAGCCCGATCAGGGTGTACGTGGTCGCCGTCCCGCCGGGCCGGGCGAAGGCCACCGCCGCCGCCCCGGCCACCAGGACCGCCTCCGCGGCCAGGGCCACCCGCATCCACCGTCTGCGGGAGCCGCCGCCGAACCGGGCCGCGACCCGGCCGCCCGTGGCGGCGCCCAGCAGGAAGGCGCCCAGGGAGGCCGCCGAGTGGGGGACGGAGAAGCCCGGCGCCCCGGCCGCCGCGAAACCCAGGATGACCACGTTGCCGGTCATGTTCGCGGTGAAGACATGGCTCAGGCCCAGATAGCTGACGGCGTCGATCATGCCGCTGAGCACGGTCAGGGCCAGCAGCGCGTACACCAGTCGCACACCGCGGGTCTCGGGATCGCGGGGCGGGGTCGCCGTGGGCATCGCTCCTCCGGTGGGGTCGCGCCGGACCGGGCGGCCGCGGCCGCTTGCTCCTGGGTCTCAAGTCCACCACGTCCGGACATGCGTCGGCACCCTCGCCCGGGAGGAGGGGGGCGAGGGTGCCGAGGTCCGGGGAGCGGGCCGGCCGGCTCAGTACCAGCCGTTGGCCTGCCAGAAGCTCCAGGCGGCCGTCGGGCTGCCGTAGCGGGAGTTCATGTAGTCCAGACCCCACTTGATCTGGGTGGCCGGGTTGGTCTTCCAGTCGGACCCGGCGGACGCCATCTTCGAGCCCGGCAGGGCCTGGACCAGGCCGTAGGCGCCGGAGGAGCTGTTGGTGGCGCTGGGGTTCCAGCCGCTCTCGTGCGAGACGATCTTGCTGAACGCGTTGAACTGTGCGGCGTCCGGGATCATCTTGTGCGCGATCGCCTGGGCGGAGGAGGCCGAGCCGGTGGCCGCCTGGGCGGGCGCCGCGCTCAGTGCCATACCGGCGGTGGCGGCGGCCACGGCGGCGGCGGTGAGGACCTTCTTCGGGGAGGCGATGCGGCGGATGACGGACACGGACACGGACACGGAGAACCTCGTTCATCGGGGACAGGGGGCCGCCGTGCTCCGGAACCGCCCGTGAGCGGTGGCCGTGTGCGTCGGCTCCGCGGCCGGCCGGGAGCCGGTGGTGCCTGGCGACGTCGTCCAGAGAAGCAGGCCGCCCTCCCGTCCGCAATCACCCCTTTTACTAGTTGTGGTCGCACAGGAGACTTTCACCCGCGATGTGGCGTGGCTCTCAAAGTGCAGGTCAGGGCGGTTACCTAGTGGGCATTTCGGGAAAATCGCACTACTGCCCGGGATCGTAGGTGACCTGGGTCATGTGGGGTGCCTCACCGGTCGCGTCACGGGACGCGTACGCCGCCTCACGCCCCGGGGCCGTCGAACGTGACCGCGGTCTCGAAGGCGGCCCGCCGGGTCGCCCGGCGCAGCGCCCGCAGCAGGGCCGGCCCGAGGACGAGGGTGAGGACGACCGTGCACAGCGCCCGGCCCAGGTTCCAGCCCATGGCGGTGGCCAGGCTGTAGGCGAGGAACCGGGCCAGATTGGCGGCGGGCCCGGCGTGCGGGTCGAAGGCGATGTCCGAGGCGGTGCCGGCCAGCAGCGGCCAGCCGGCCAGGTCCACGACCATGCCGTAGCCGAACGCGGCCAGGAAGCCGTAGCCCGCCAGCAGCGCCAGCTCACCGCGCCCGCGCAGCCGCCCGGCCCCCGGCAGCAGCCCGGCTCCCATCGTGAACCAGCCCATCGCCAGCATCTGGAACGGCAGCCAGGGCCCCACCCCGCCGGTGAGCAGCGCCGACGCGAACATGGTGAGCGAACCGAGGGTGAACCCGAAGCCAGGTCCCAGCACCCGCCCGCTCAGCACCATCAGGAAGAACATCGGCTCGATCCCGGCGGTGCCCGCGCCGATCGGCCGCAGCGCCGCCCCTGTCGCGGCCAGTACGCCGAGCATGGCGACCGCCTTCGGACCGAGCCCCGACTCGGAGATCGTCGCCCCGAGCACGGCGACCAGCAGGAGCAGCAGGCCCGCGAAGAGCCAGGGCGCGTCCTGGGCGTGCGAGGTGATCCGGGAGGCGGGCGGGGCGAGGAAGGGCCAGCCGACGGCGACCACGCCGACGGCGCTGACCAGGAGCAGGGCGGCCACCGAACGGGGGCCCAGCCGTACCGGGCCGGTCATGCCAGCGCCTTTCGCACCTGGGTCACGGTCAGCCATCGCTGGGGCGCGAGGACCTTCGTCACCTGCGGCGCGAAGGACGGCGAGGACACGACGATGTCGTCCGTCGGCCCGTCCGCGATCACCTCACCCTCCGCGAGCAGCACGACCCGGTGCGCGATCTCGGCGGCCAGCTCCACGTCGTGGGTGGCCAGCACGATCGCGTGCCCGTCGGCGGCGAGGCCGCGCAACACGCCGACCAGCCGGGCCTTCGCCGCGTAGTCGAGGCCACGGGTCGGCTCGTCCAGCAGGAGCAGCGGCGGCCGGGCGGTCAGCACCACGGCCAGCGCCAGCGCCAGCCGCTGCCCCTCGGAGAGATCACGGGGGTGCGTGTCGTCGGCGACCCCGGGCAGCAGTCCGGACACCAGCTCACGGCAGGTCCCCGGCAGCGCCCCGGCATCCCGGTCGGCGGCCGCGCACTCGACGCCGACCGTGTCGGCGTACAGCAGGTCACGGGGTTCCTGCGGAACCAGACCGACCAGGCGTACGAGATCGTGCGGGCGGGTGCGACGCGGCACCGCGCCGCCGGCCCGGACCGTCCCGGAACCCGGCTCCACGAGCCCGACCAGGGCGCCGAGCAGCGTGGACTTCCCGGCGCCGTTCCGGCCCATGAGGGCGACCGTCTCCCCGGGCGCGACGCTGAGATCGACACCGCGCAGCGCGTCCACCCGGCCCCGGCGCACGACGAGCGAACGGACCTCGGCGAGGGGCGGAGCGGGCGCGTCGGCGGCGACCGAGGGGACCGCCGGAGCGGTGGGCCGCCCGGTGCCGAGCCCGAGGCGGGCGGCGGCGGCCCATCGGCGGCCGGGCCCCTGTGCGGGGAGAGGGGCGGCGGGGCGGGCGTCGGTCGTCGGGGTGGCCGGAGGAGTGGTGGTGGTACCCGCGGGAGCCGTGCTGTCGGCGGGGGTCCGCTGCTCCGGGACCCGGCCGGCGAGCCGCTCCCGCAGCCCGCCCGCCCGTCGCCGGGCGTCCCGGACGGTCATCGGCAACGGCGACCACCCGGCCAGCCGCCCCAGCTCCACCACCGGCGGACACACCGGCGACACGGCCATCACCTCGGCGGGCGTGCCGCACACGGGCGCGGCCCCCGGTTCCGGAAGCAGCACCACCCGGTCGGCGTACTGCACCACCCGTTCCAGCCGGTGCTCGGCCAGGAACACCGTGGTCCCCAGGTCGTGCACCAGCCGCTGCAGCACGGCCAGTACCTCCTCCGCGGCGGCCGGGTCGAGCGCGGAGGTCGGCTCGTCGAGGACCAGGACCTGTGGATGCGGGGTGAGCACCGACCCGATCGCGACCCGCTGCCGCTGCCCGCCGGAGAGGGTGGCGATCGCCCGGTTTCGCAGCCCGTCGAGCCCGAGCAGGTCGAGGGTCTCCTCGACCCGCCGCCGCATCACGGCCGGAGCGATCCCCAACGACTCCATCCCGTAGGCGAGTTCGTCCTCCACCGTGCCGGTCACGAAGTGGGCGAGCGGATCCTGGCCCACCGTGCCGACGACATCGGCGAGTTCACGCGGCTTGTGCGTCCGGGTGTCCCGCCCCGCGACGGTGACCCGGCCGCGCAGGGTGCCTCCGGTGAAGTGCGGCACCAGCCCGCTGACCGCGTTCAGGATCGTCGACTTGCCCGTACCGGACGGGCCCACCAGCAGGACGAGTTCACCTTCCGGGACCTCGAAGTCGACACCGTGCACGGCCGGTTCGGCCGCGCCCTCGTACGTCACGGAGACGTTCTCGAAGCGGATCACGACGGCTCCTTCGGTACGACCAGGGCGGGCAGCAGGCCGAGCAGTACGGCGGCCGCGGGCCACAGCGGAAGCGTGGGGGCGACCAGCGGTACCACCCCGGGCTGCAGGGCGCCCGGATCCCGCACCGCGGCCAGCGCCACCAGCCCGGCGACGGCGGCACCCGACCCGGACACCAGCCAGGCCCGCCCGTCCCAGGCGTCCGGCCGGTACCGGGTGCGCAGCGAACGGCGGCCGCCGAGCCGCAGCCCCGCCAGCGCGGCGACCACCCCGGCCAGCAGCAGGGGCAGCCCGTATCCGCCGCCCTCGGCGGTGAGCAGCCCGTACGTTCCCGCGCACACGCCGAGCAGCCCGCCGAGGGTCAGCGCGGCCGTCGTACGGCGGACCCGGTCCGGTACGTCGGCGCTACGGCCGTAACCGCGCGCGTCCATCGCGGCGGCGAGGGCGACCGAGCGCTCCAACGCGCCCTCCAGGACCGGCAGTCCGACCTGGAGCAGCCCCCGTACCCCGGAGTCGGGACGGCCCCGCAGCCGGCGGGCGGCGCGCAGCCGCTGGACGTCGGCGATCAGGTTCGGCGCGAAGGTGAGGGCGACGACCACGGCCACGCCCAGCTCGTACAGGGCGCCGGGCAGCGACTTGAGGAGGCGGCCCGGATCGGCGAGCGCGTTCGCGGCACCGACACAGATCAGCAGCGTGGCGATCCTGAGGCCGTCGTAGAGGGCGAACACCAGCGCCTCGGCGCTCACCCGGCCACCGAGCCGGATGCCCTGCGCCCAGTGCGGGAGCGGGATCTCGGGGAGGGTGACGAGGATGTGCGAGCCGGGCACGGGGGAGCCGAGGAAGACGGTGAAGGCGAGCCGGACGAGCAGCACGGCGAGCGCGAGCCTGGCGAACGCGGAGTACGAACGGGCCCCCTGCGTCCGGCTCCGGCAGGCGGCCACGACATGACCGGTGACCGCGACGAGCAGGGCGAGCAGGAGCGGGTTGGCCGTCCGCGAGGCGGCGACCCCGAGGGACAGCGCCCACAGCCACCAGGCACCGGGGTGCAGACCGCGGGTACGAGGAGTGCTCCGCTCAGCCATCCCTTCGCCGCCGCGCCTGCCAGAACGCCCCCGCGGCGACCACCACGACCACCCCCGCCCCGGCCAGCAGCCCCACCGACGGCCCGCCCCCCGACGTACCGGCCGCCGGCCCACCGCCCGCCGCCACCTTCTCCCCGCACCCCTGCGCGGGATACCCCCCGATCGCGCACAGCAACGCGTTCGTGTCGTACCGCAGCGGCTTGGCGACGGCGGCCAGCGCCTCCGCCGCCGTCGCGTCCCGCGGCACCACCGCGCACGCGGTCCGCCGCACCGGCGGACGCTGCGCGGACGGGGCGTCCGCCGTCGTGCCGAAGTCGATTACCAGCCCCACCCGCTTGCGGCCACCGACCGCGGCCGTACCGGCGCAGATCGTGCCGAAGTCCGCCGTCCCGCGGGGCCGCGACGCGTCTTTCGAGTCCTCGCTGACCGCGAACCGGTACCCCTCGACCGCGCCGTCGTCCGGCCGTGCGGTGGCGGGACCCTGCGTGGCGTACGTCCACCGTGAGCCGTCCCGCTCCCAGAAGGACCAGTAGCGGTAACCGGCGGCTTCCGCCGGCGCGGCCGTCGCCAGCAGGGTCGACGAGGTGATGACCAGCAGCGCCGCACGGCGGACGCCGGTCACGGCTGACGCTGCTTCCGGCGCCCGCTGAACAGGAATCCGATGCCGGTGCCGGCGACGAGCCCGGTACCGACGATCCACCAGACGCCGGTGCCCGACGACTCCTTCTCGTCCGCCTTCTCCTCGGTGTTCCGGGCCGCCTTCGCGGGGGCCGGGCCGGTCGCGCCGAGGCCCGCCACCAGGTCCGTACCGCCGAAGTCGCGCGGGTCCGCGCCCATCGCGTGCGCAGCGAAGATCAGCTCCGCGTAGGCCGCGGGACCGCTCTGCTCCACCCACGGCACGGCATGGGCCTCCAGCCAGGCGTACGGCTGCTTCGCGGCCTCGGCCGAGCCCTGCGCGGCCATGGCCACGACCGCGTCGGCGGTGTTGCCGTAGTCCGGCTGGGCCTTGGCGCCGGCGAGGGCCGAGACCAGGTACCCCTTGCCGTGCGTGGCCTCCGCCAGGTAGGCCGCGCCGTTGCGGGCCACGTCCGCCGGTGCGAGCGCCTTGCCCGGGTCGGAGTCGGCGCAGGCGTGGCCGTCCGCGGGGGCCGTCCCGGCCTTCGCCACGAACCCCTTGCCGAGGGCGCCGAGCACCCCGGCGGCCGTGGCGTCCGCGTTGGCGGCCAGCTTCCCCTCCTTGTCCGGCTGGTAGGCGAGGGCGCCGCCGCCGTCCCGGCCGCAGGGCAGGGACCACTTGGCGAGGAGGCCGTCCGTCGCCCTGTCCGGGCTCTCACCGGCCGCGGCGAGCGCGCCGACGACCACGGCGGTGGAGTTGGTGTCGCTGGGCGAGCCGGGGGTGTAACCCCAGCCGCCGTCCTTGTTCCGCTGCGCCTTCAGCCAGGTCAGTGCCTTGCCGACGGCGTCGTCGTGCCCGCCCAGCGCCGTCAGCGCCTGCACGGCGGCGGCCGTGCTGTTCGTGTCGACCGTCACCTTGGCGCCGCAGGCCGCGCCCGGCTCGGCACGGAAACTGGCGTACGCGCCGTTCGCGCACTGCTGCCCGGTCAGCCAGTCCACCGCCTTCGACGCCGGGGTCACCCCCACCGTGTGCTGGGCGAGCAGGGCGAGCGACTGGCGCCAGACGCCGTCGTACCGGGGGTCCGTACGGCCGAACAGCCCCGAGGGGAGCACCGTGGAGGCGGACGGGGACGGGTCGTCGGCGGCCGTCGCGGTCATGGCGGGCGTGGCGGCACCGATGACGGCGGTGGCGGCCAGCACCGCGGCGCTGCGGCGGAGGACGGTCATGATCGGCGGGTGCCTCTCCCTGCGGGGGAGCCGGGCGGCGCCGGACACCCCGGCGGCTCGGCTCCGTGAACCTCGACGGTGCCGTGCGCCGACGGGTGCCGGCGCACTTGGCCGATCAACGTCCCGTGCGGGGCGGTCCGGCTCACCGTCGGTGCGACGGTTCACGGACATCGGTGTCCCCGGCTCGGGCGAAGCCGAGGACCGGTTGGGGGCCGGCGCCGGGTTTGCACCGGCTTTCCCCCGTACGGGTGATGACGACCCGGCTACTTTACCGGCCGCCGTTCCGAGGCCGAGGGGCGGCCGTGGGTCGTAGCCGCTGGTTATGGTCATGCCATGACGGGGAGACTGCTCGGGTCGGGACGTTCGGCCGACGTGTACGAGATCGACGAGGCGTGGGTGCTGCGCCGGGACCGGGACGGCTGGGGGGACGCGGCCGCCGAGGGCGCGGTGATGACGTACGTACGGCGGCACGGCTACCCGGTGCCCCGGGTGCGGCCCGCGGCGTCCCGCACCGACCTGGTCATGGAGCGGCTGTCCGGGCCGACCATGCTGACGGCGCTGCTCGCGGCGGAGACGGATCCGGCGGAGGGCGGTGCGCTGCTCGCCTCGCTGCTGCGGCGGCTGCACGCCGTGCCCGGGCGGGACCCGGCCGACCCCGGCTCGCGCGTCCTCCACCTCGACCTGCATCCCGACAACGTGATGCTGACTCCGGACGGGCCCCGGGTCATCGACTGGACCAACGCCGAGGACGGGCCGCCGGGGCTGGACTGGGCCATGTCCGCGGTGATCCTCGCCCAGGTCGCGGTCGGCGACCTGCCGATGGCCCGCGAACTGCTCGTGGCCCTGCTCGCCGATCCGTCCGAACTGACCGAGCAGGGGCTGGCGGAGGCCCTGCGACGACGGGCGGCCAACCCGACGATGAGCCGCCGGGAGGTCGACCTGCTCGGCGCGGCGGAGAAGCTGATACGGACCCTGCTGTGACCGCCGGACGGCCCTAGGCCGCGGTCACGACCGGGGCGATGCCCGCGGACAGGTGGCGGCCCATCCGGCGCAGGGCGTCGTCGCAACCGGCGGGATCCTCGCCGACCGCCACCCACAGTGCCAGGCGGTCGTCGACGGTCGCGTGCGGTCCGGCGGTCACGTGGTGGCCGGCGTCCCGGGTGAGGATCATCCGCTCGGCGCCGGGCTCCTGGGCCGCGTCGGGGGAGAGGGCCAGGTGGTCGAGGCGGCCGGTCGCGGCCGGGTAGGCGAACCGGATCGAGGCCGCCCGCTGCCGGGTGGGCGTGGTGTCCGGCACCTCGCCGGTGGCCAGGGCGGCGGCGGCCTGGGCGAGGTCGACGCCGGTGGCGCGTTTGACGAGGAGCGGGATCAGGTCGCCCGGCAGGCACGGGGTGACGTCGGTGACGCGGGGGCCGCGGTCGGTGAGCCGCAGCCCGATGTGCAGCACCCCCCGGGTGAGGCCGAGGGCGTGCACGGTCCGGTCGACGGCCAGCCGCAGGAAACGGTTGTGCAGCAGGCCGTCGTGGGCGTGCACGGTGTGCCGGAGCGGCTGCCGGGCGGGCGCCGGGCCCAGGGTCGTCCGGGTGATGGCGACGATGCGGATCTCGCCGTCCAGGACGACGGTCTCGGCGCAGACCCTGGGCGTGCCCGGGTCGTCGGCGGGGACCGTGCCGACGGCGAGCGAGGCCCGCAGAACGGCCGGGTCGGCGCAGGCGGCGGCCGTGGCACGGGAGGGGCCGGGCAGCCCCAGCTGCCCGGCGATCCGGGCGGCGGCGAGCGTGTACCGGGCCGAGTGGGCCAGTACCCCGCGGACCCGGTGCCGGGCCGCGAACCGCACCACGGCGGACGCCGTCGCCCCGTCCTTGCCGGGGTCCGCCGAGAGGTGACCGGCCAGCCACGGCCGTGCCCAGTCGGGCGGCGCGGCGTCCACCAGCACCACGGGGCGGGTCGCGGCGATGCGCGTCAGTACGAACTCGTCGTACGCGCACCGGCGGCCGGCGCCGAGGAGCAGGACGGGCTGCGGCATCGGTTCGCCTCACCTTCCGGAGGAGGCGGGGCGGCTGATCGCCACGGATGCCGCTCCCCCATATGCGGCACCCGGGGCGGGTCGGTTCGACCGTGGCCTGGCGACGTGATCGTTCCAGATCCTTTCTGGCGAACCGTCATATGTCAACGATTACTGCCCAAATCCGCAGTGACGCTTGTCATGTCTGGTGAGTGGGCTGGGGAGTTCGATAACCTCGCGTCCGTTCGGCCCGCCGACCACTCGGCAGGCCGGCCCGCCGACGACGTGTCTCCTGGGGGACCTTGGTGAGTGACGACCACACCCCGCTGACCGGCGTACTGGGCAGACTCGGGGAACTGACCGGACGGCCCGGGCGGCTGCCCGAGGTGCTCGACGTGGCCGACCTGTCCTACCGCACCGGGATCCCCGTCGGTACCGTCGCCGAACTGCTCGGCGGCGCCACGGCGCCCGAGGTGGAGCTGGCCGAACGGGTGCGGCAGCGGCTGGACTTCATTCGCGAGCACCGGCGACGTCCGGACGGCAAGCGGTACTCGCTGGGCGAGCTCGCTGCGATCGCCGGCACCAGCAGGCAGTGGCTGGGCGAGTGGCGCAAGAGCGGCATGCCGGGCCTCGAACACACCGACCGCCTGCGGCGGTTCTTCGGGCTGCCGCCAGGATTCTTCACCGCCAGCGAGTCCGAGGCGCTGTACGAGGCGCTCCAGCCGGTACTGCAGGGACTGGAGGCGCGGGCCGACCCGCTGTCCCGGCTGCGCGAGAGCGGCCTGGTCCGGCTGGCGGCGCGCGCCCCGCACATGAACCCGCGCCAGCTCACCACCCTCGCCGACCTGGCGGACATGCTCATCACGTCCGAGACGTCCGTCAGCTGACCGCGGCTCCTACACCGCCACGTACCTGACCGGCTCGCTGCCCGTCACCGGCTCCGCGAGTCCCAGCTTCACCAGGCGCCGCAGATGTGCCTCCGCCTCCGAGACGGCGATGTTCCGCGATCCGTAGGGGATCTGCTCCCAGGGCCGGTTCCATTCCATGCGCACGGCCAACTCCCAGAGGGTCAGGGGTTGCCGAAGGAGCACGCGCAGAGCGGTGAGGCGTTCCTCGTGGTGGGCCAGGAGCTCCCGTACCCGGGCCGGCGCGTCGGCGAAGGTGTACTGGTGGGCCGGGAGGACCTCGGCGGGCGCGAGGCGGCCGATGCGCTCCAGGGAGTCGAGGTAGTCGCCCAGGGGGTCGGTGACGGTCGCGTCGTCGGGATCCTCGTACAGGCCGACGTGCGGCGTGATCTCCGGGAGCAGATGGTCACCGGAGAACAGGCGGCCGCGCCCCGTCGGCAGGGCCGGGTGCTCCTCCTCCAGGTGCAGACAGACATGGCCCGGCGTGTGCCCCGGCGTCCACACGCCCCGCAGCCGGCGGCCGGGCAGGTCGAGCAGCTCACCGGGAAGGATCTCGCGGTCGGGAAGGGCGGGGGACAGGCCCGGCAGCGAGGTGCGCCGGCGGGGTCCGGCGCGCAGCGGCGCAACGTGCTCCTGCGGGGCACCGGCGGCCGTCAGCTTCGCCGCCATGTAGGTGAACCACCGCTCCGGCCGGGTCTCCCGGGTCCGCCGCACGATGGCCGCGTCGGCCGCGTGCATGGCGACCCAGGCCCCGGAGGCGTCCCGCACCCGCGCCGACAGCCCGTGATGATCGGGGTGATGGTGGGTGATGACGACCCCGTACACCTCGCCGGCCCCCGTACCGCACGCTTCCAGCCCCGCCACCAGAACGTCCCACGACCCGGGATCGTCCCAGCCGGTGTCGACCAGCACGGGCCCGCGGTCGGTGTCGACGACGTACACCAGCGTGTACCCCAGGGGATTGTCCGGAATGGGAACCTCGACGGACCGGACGCCCCCGCCGAGATCGTGCACGGTCACCCCGGCCCGCGCGGCCGCCGGCTCACCCGGCTCGCCCTGACTGTTCGCCATTCGCCACCCTCCGCCCCCGCGCCGCCGCACGGCCATTGCTCACTATAACTAGAACTGGTATCAGTTCTGAAACATCGTCAGGAAAGGTGGTGGGGCGCCATGACCGAGTTCCTGGAGCATGGGCAGCTGTTCATCGGCGGGGAGTTGACCGACCCGCTGGGCAGGGACGTCATCGAGGTGGTGTCGCCGCACACCGAGGAGGTCTTCGGGCGGGTGCCGCACGCCTCGCGGGAGGACGTGGACCGGGCGGTCGGGGTCGCGCGGCGGGCCTTCGACGAGGGGCCCTGGCCGCGGATGAGCCTCGACGAGCGGATCGAGGTCGTCACCCGGATCAAGGACGCGATCGCCGTGCGGCACGAGGAGATCGCGCGGGTGATCTCCTCCGAGAACGGTTCGCCGTACTCGTGGAGCGTGCTCGCCCAGGCCCTCGGCGCGATGATGGTGTGGGACGCGGCGATCCGGGTGGCCCGCGACTTCACGTACGAGGAGACGCGCGACGGGGTGTTGGGGAAGATCCTGGTGCGGCGGGAGCCGGTCGGGGTCGTGGCGGCCGTCGTGCCCTGGAACGTGCCGCAGTTCGTGGCCGCCGCCAAACTCGCCCCCGCGCTCCTCACCGGCTGCGCGGTGGTGCTCAAGCCGTCCCCCGAGTCGCCGCTGGACGCCTACATCCTCGGTGAGATCACCAAGGAGGCCGGGCTGCCGGACGGGGTCCTGTCCATCCTTCCGGCCGACCGCGAGGTGAGCGAGTACCTCGTCGCGCACCCGGGCGTCGACAAGGTCTCCTTCACCGGTTCGGTCGCGGCCGGCAAGCGGGTGATGGAGGTGGCCGCGAGGAACCTCACCCGGGTGACCCTGGAACTGGGCGGCAAGTCGGCCGCGGTCGTGCTGCCGGACGCGGACGCGGCCGCCGCCGTCGCCGGGATCGTCCCCGCGGCCTGGATGAACAACGGCCAGGCGTGCGTCGCCCAGACCCGCATCCTCGTCCCGCGCTCCCGGTACGACGAGTTCGCCGACGCCTTCGCGGCCGCGGCGAGCGCCCTGAAGGTCGGCGACCCGCTCGACCCGGCCACCCAGGTGGGCCCGCTCGTCGCCCGCCGCCAGCAGCAGCGGAACCTGGACTACATCCGGATCGGCCAGGAGGAGGGCGCGAAGATCCTCACGGGCGGGGGCCGGCCGCCGGGTCTGGAGAAGGGCTGGTACGTCGAGCCGACCCTCTTCGGCGACGTCGACAACTCCATGCGGATCGCCAGGGAGGAGATCTTCGGCCCGGTGATCTGCCTCCTTCCCTACGGTGACGAGTCCGAGGCCCTGAAGATCGCGAACGACTCGGACTACGGGCTGAGCGGCAGCGTGTGGACGGCGGACGTGGCGCACGGCATCGAGGTCGCCCGTCAGGTCCGTACCGGCACCTACTCCGTCAACACCTTCAGCCTGGACATGCTGGGACCGTTCGGCGGCTACAAGAACTCCGGTCTGGGACGGGAGTTCGGGCCCGAGGGCTACGGCGAGTTCCTCGAGCACAAGATGATCCACCTCCCGGCCGGCTGGGAGGCGTGAGGGGCCATGGGTGACCGCTGGCACGTCGAGGTCGACCGTTCCGTATGCATCGGCTCGGCCCAGTGCGTCAACCGCGCCACCGGGGCCTTCCGCCTCGACTCCGCCATGCAGTCCCACCCCGTGGAACCGGAGTCGGACGCCAACGGCAGGATCCTGGACGCGGCGGAGAACTGCCCGGTGGAAGCGATCACGATCACCCTGCTGGACAGTGGCGAACCGGTCTTCCCGCCGGAGGACTAGGGCCGGTGCGGCGGATCAGGGGGCGGGAAGTCGTGGCGCCTCGTCGGCGCCGGTGGGCGGGGTCCGGTGCGTCCACCGGCAAGGCGGAGGAGGGCGGCAACGCGGTGGACACCTCCCGGCCGAGGGCTGGGGATGTCGACAAGCGACGACAACGCCGCTGGGGAGCAGGGCGTGGCAGACCCCGCGTCCGCCGCGTGATCCGCCGGACCGGCCCTAGCGCGGTTCGAGCGCCGCGAACAACGCGCCGGCGCGGGTGCCGTCCGGTCGCTGCCAGGCTCCGGTGACGTATCCGGCCGCGTCGGCGCGCGGCAGCGAGCCGGGGGTCAGTACGCGTCGCAGCCGCAGCACCGGGCCGCCGTCCGCCACGGCGAACTCGGTGTTCTCGTCGGTGTCGGCGGGGGCGCCGAGGCCGGGGAGCGGTCCCGCGCCGGTGTACCCACGGGCGACCTCGCGGTCGGGAGTGTCGGTGACGCTCTGCGCCTGCGCCGCGGCACGCCCCTCGATCAGGGCCGCCAACCCGGCGGTCAGCACGGGGTCGTGGCAGCCGTCGTAGGTCCAGCGGGTGCCGAGCACACCGTGTTCCATGGTGCCGATGAGCGCGTGCTCGGCGCCGTCGAGCGGGGCGGCACGGTAGGTGAGGGGCACCAGGTAGGCGGCCGAGCCCTCGGTGACGACCATGAACTCGATCCCCACCTGCCCCTCCGGGTCGTCGAGCCGGAAGCCGCCGGCCTTCACCAACTCCGGTGCGGCGGGCCCGTGGTACCAGCGACGGGTGGGGAGCCAGCCGGCGAGGAGTTCGACCTTGGTGGGCTTGAGGGTGGTGTGGTGGATGAGTGCCATGGGGGAGATTCTCCGACCGGGGGCAGGGGATCCGCCAGGGACTTGGGGAGCGGACACCTGAGCCACCCCGGTACGGCCCCGTACCCCCGCCCCGGCCACGCCGGCGCTGTCAGTGGGCTGGGATACGCTCCTGCGGTCCGTCGGGCCGACCAGGGTGGGGAACGTGCGCAAGTCCGAGGCCGAAGGCCTGATCAGTGAGGCCTACGAGGCGTGGCGGGCCGAGGAGTGGCTGACCGCCGCCAGGCTGTTCGAGCGGGTTCTCGCACGGTTCCCGGACGAGGAACGGAGCGCGGTGTGGTGGTACGACGCCGCGCTCGCCCACAAGTTCCTGCGCAACTGGGCCAAGGCCCACGCACTGGGCCGTGAGGCCGCCGCCCGTGCTCCGCGCGGCGAGGGCGACCCGGCGTTCTGGAACCTCGGCATCGCGGCCACCATCCAGGGCGACTGGGCCACCGCCCGTGACGCCTGGGCCGGCTTCGGCATCGGACTCCCGGCGGGGGAGGGGGAGATCGAGGGGCGGTTCGGGGCGGCCTGTGTGCGCCTCGACACCGGCGGCGAGCGGGAGGTCGTGTGGATCGACCGGCTGTGCCCGACGCGGGGGAGGGTGATGAACGTGCCGGTGACGGCGGGGCGCCGGTTCGGGGAGATCGTCGTGCACGACGGCGAGCCCACGGGGCGCCGGGTGGTCGACGGCCGCGAGTTCCCCGTCTTCGACGAACTGCTCCTGCTCCGTTCGTCCGGGCTGCCGACCCTGGAGGTGACGGTGAACGCCGGCGAGGCCGCCGACCTGGACGCGCTGGTCGCCCTCTTCGTGGAGCACGGCTTCGGCGCGGAACCCGCGAGCAGCCTGGAGGTGCTCTGCTCCTGCTGCAGCGAGGGCACCCGCGAACAGTCCCGCAGGGTCCACGCGGGCGCCCAGCGGGTCTGCCTGGCGGCCCCGGAGACGGAGGCCCGGCTGCTGCTGGAGCGCTGGGCGGGCGAGACCGCGGCCGGGCGGAGCTGGGACGGGCTGGAGACGGTGGGATAGCCGGTCCCCCGGCAGGAGGAGCTGGATGGCGGGAAAAGTAGAAAAAATCCCCTATTGGGGTGTTCCATTCCCGTCTGTACGTTCTATGCTGAAAACAGCCTACGAGGCGAGTGAGGGAGTCCGAGCGGAGTAGCCGACTCTGGCGCGACGCAGATGCACCAGCATCCGCCGGTGCCGACGTCGACGGTCGGGCTGAGAGGTCGAAAGGCAGCAGTAGGGCCGGACGGCGACCTCCATTCACCTGATCCGGACCATGCCGGCGAAGGGAACCCGTCTCGTAGGTCTTCGCATGCCTTCCCGCGGGCCTACGGTTTCCGCTCCGGCTCCGTCAGGTCGATCAGCCGGCAGACCGTCTCGATGTCGATCTTCACCTGGGCGATGGAGGCGCGGCCCGACAGCCAGGTGATCAGGGCCGAGTGCCAGGTGTGCTCGATGACCCGGACGGCCGAGAGCTGGGCCGGGGTGGGGTCGGTCCGTCCCATGGCGTCCAGGATGATCGCCGTCGTCTGCCGGGAGACCTGGTCCACCTCGGGGGAGACGCTGCGGTCGGCGAAGGTCAGGGCGCGGACCATCGCGTCGGCCAGGTGCGGCTCGCGCTGCAGGGCCCGGAAGGCCCGCATCAGGGTCTCGGCGACCCGCTCCGACGCCGTCTCGCCCGCCGGGGGCTTCTTCCGCAGCGTGCCGTGCATGTGCTCCAGCTGGTCCTGCATGGTCGCGACCAGCAGGTGCACCTTGGAGGGGAAGTAGCGGTAGAGCGTGCCGAGGGCCACCTGGGAGGACTCGGCCACCTCGCGCATCTGCACCGCGTCGAAACCGCCCCGGCTGGCCAGCTGGGCGCTCGCGTGCAGGATCCGGCGGCGCCGGGCCTCCTGCCGCTCGGTGAGCGGCGGGGTGGCCGATCCGGTGCCGATGTCCACCTTGGCTTCCGCAGGCATGGGTCCCGTCCGTGACAGTCGGTGAGGGCAGCGCTCAGGGCGAGTGATCAGACAGCATGGCAGGGGTCGCGCCGTGGCGCGAATCACCTGATCCACTGCTCACTCGGCCCCTACCTGCCGGTAGATTCAGAGCCTCCTGAACGATCAAGTCTGAAACTTGTTCTAGATTAGCGTCCCGGCGTAACCTCGCGGGAAAGTGCAGGGAGAAGGGGGCCCAGAGTGACCGCTGAGGCCAGGCGGACGGGTGCCGACCAGGAACCCGCCGCCGACGGCGAGCGACCGCTCGACATCGCGCTCCTCACCTATAAAGGGAACCCGTTCTGCGGCGGTCAGGGCGTCTACGTACGGCACCTCTCCCGCGAGCTGGCCCGGCTCGGCCACCGTGTCGAGGTGATCGGGTCCCAGCCGTACCCCGTCCTGGACGAGGGCTACCCCGAGCTCACCCTCACCGAGCTGCCCAGCCTGGATCTGTACCGCTCCCCGGACCCCTTCCGGACGCCGGCGCGGGACGAGTACCGGGACTGGGTCGACGCGCTCGAAGTGGCCACCATGTGGACCGGCGGCTTCCCCGAACCACTGACCTTCTCCCTCCGGGCCCGCCGTCATCTGCGGGCCCGCGCCGGGGAGTTCGACGTCGTCCACGACAACCAGACGCTGGGCTACGGCCTGCTGGGGGATGTCGGCGCGCCCCTCGTCACCACCATCCACCACCCCATCACCGTGGACCGGCAGTTGGAGCTGGACGTGGCCGAGGGATGGCAGCGGCGGTTGTCCGTACGGCGCTGGTACGCCTTCACCCGGATGCAGAAGCGGGTCGCGCGCCGGCTGCCGTCCGTGCTCACCGTCTCCGGCACCTCCCGCCAGGAGATCGTCGACCATCTCGGTGTCCGCGGGGACCGGGTCCACGTCGTCCACATCGGCGCCGACACCGACCTCTTCGCGCCGAATCCCGCCGTACCCCAGGTGCCCGGCCGGATCGTCACCACCTCCAGCGCGGACGTACCGCTGAAGGGGCTGGTCTTCCTTGTCGAAGCCCTCGCCAAGGTACGGACCGAGCACCCCGCCGCGCATCTCGTCGTCGTCGGCAAGCGGCCCGCCGAGGGGCCCGTCGCGCAGGCCATGGAGCGCTACGGCCTCGGGGACGCCGTCGAGTTCGTGAAGGGCATCTCCGACGCCGAACTCGTCGACCTGGTCCGTTCGGCCGAGGTCGCCTGCGTGCCGTCGCTCTACGAGGGCTTCTCGCTGCCCGCCGCCGAGGCGATGGCGACCGGCACCCCGCTGCTGGCCACGACCGGCGGCGCGATTCCCGAGGTCGCCGGACGGGACGGGGAGACCTGCCTGGCCGTGCCGCCCGGCGACGCCGGAGCGCTGGCCGCCGGGCTGAGCCGGCTCCTCGGCGACCCGGAGCTGCGCGCCCGCCTGGGCCGGGCCGGCCGGGAACGGGTGCTGCGGCACTTCACCTGGGCCCGCGCCGCGGAGGGCACGGTTGCCCGCTACCGCGAGGCGATCGCCACCGCGGCGCCGCGGCCCGACCGCCACCCGGGGACCCGGCCGGCCGGCCGTGGGCGGACCACGGACGCCGCCGCCCGCCCGGCGGCCACCGCGGGCGTCGGCCCCGCCGGCCGCGGGGTCTCCGTCGCGCCGGAGGACGTCTCCCCCGACTTTGTCTCTTCAGAGGTTGTCAATTCCGAAGGCAGGGCCACGTGCTGACCGTCGACTTCTCCCGGTTCCCGCTCGCCCCGGGCGACCGCGTCCTGGACCTCGGCTGCGGGGCCGGACGCCACGCCTTCGAGTGCTACCGGCGCGGCGCCCAGGTCGTGGCGCTCGACCAGAACGGCGAGGAGATCCGCGAGGTCGCCAAGTGGTTCGCGGCGATGGCGGAGGCCGGTGAGGCCCCGGCCGGCGCGACCGCCACCGCCATGGAGGGCGACGCGCTGGCGCTTCCCTTCCCCGACGAGTCCTTCGACGTCGTCATCATCTCCGAGGTCATGGAGCACATCCCGGACGACAAGGGCGTGCTCGCCGAGATGGTGCGCGTGCTCAGGCCCGGCGGGCGGATAGCCGTCACCGTGCCGCGCTACGGCCCCGAGAAGGTCTGCTGGACGCTCTCCGACGCCTATCACGAGGTCGAGGGCGGGCACATCCGCATCTACAAGGCCGACGAGCTGATCGGGAAGATCAAGGAAGCCGGTCTGCGGCCGTACGGCAGCCACCACGCGCACGCGCTGCACTCGCCGTACTGGTGGCTGAAGTGCGCGTTCGGCGTCGACAACGACAAGGCGCTGCCGGTACGGGCGTACCACAAGCTGCTCGTCTGGGACATCATGAAGAAGCCGCTGGCCACCCGCGTCGCCGAGCAGGCGCTGAACCCGGTCATGGGCAAGAGCTTCGTCGTCTACGCCACCAAGCCGCACCTGCCCCGCACCGGGGCCCGGTCCGCGACCGGCACCCCGTCGGACGCCGAGGTGGCCGCCAAGTGACCACCCCCCGGACAGAACACCTCGTCCTGCCCGGGGTCCTCACCGCCGAGCAGGCTGCCGCGACCGTCCGTGGCATCCTCGCCGTGCAGCGGGAGGACGGTGCCATCCCGTGGTTCCGCGGGCACCACCTCGACCCCTGGGACCACACCGAGGCCGCGATGGCGCTGGACGCGGCCGGTGAGCACACGGCCGCCGAGCGGGCCTACACCTGGCTCGCCGAGCACCAGAACGAGGACGGCTCCTGGTACGCGGCCTACGCCGACGGCGCGCACGACGACGTCACCGACCGTGCCCGCGAGTCCAACTTCGTCGCCTACATCGCCGTGGGCGTCTGGCACCACTACCTGTCCACCGGCGACGACACCTTCCTCGACCGGATGTGGCCCGCCGTGTACGCGGCCGTCGAATGGGTGCTGCGTCTGCAGCAGCCGGGCGGTGAGATCGGCTGGCGCCGCGAGGAGGACGGGACGGCCGCCGACGACGCGCTGCTGACCGGGAGTTCGTCGGTCCACCACGCGCTGCGCTGCGCGCTCGCCATCGCCGAGCAGCGGGAAGAGCCGCAGCCGGACTGGGAGTTGGCGGTGGGTGCGCTGCGCCACGCGATACGGCGCCACCCCGAGCGGTTCCTGGACAAGGACCGGTACTCGATGGACTGGTACTACCCGGTCCTGGGCGGGGCGTTGACGGGTGCCGAGGCGGGCGCGCGGATCGAGAAGGACTGGGAGCGCTTCGTCGTGCCCGGGTTCGGGGTGCGGTGCGTCGTACCCAATCCGTGGGTGACGGGCGGGGAGTCGGCCGAACTCGCCCTCGCGCTGTGGGCGGTGGGCGAGTCCGACCGGGCGTTGGAGATCCTGCAGTCGATCCAGCATCTGCGGGACGCGGAGTCGGGGCTGTACTGGACCGGGTACGTCTTCGAGGACGGCGCGATCTGGCCCCGGGAGCTGACCACCTGGACGGCGGGGTCGCTGCTGCTGGCCGTGGCCGCGCTCGGCGGGCACGACGCCACGTGCGCGGTGTTCGGGGGAGGGCGGCTGCCCGCGGGGCTCGAAGTGGACTGCTGTGCCTAGCGGGCGGCCGGGGGCTGCGGTACGGCGGTTCTCAGTGCCGCTGCATCCGGCCGGCGATGGCGTGGCCGATGAACAGGTAGACGACCGCCGCCAGGCCGTATCCTGCGACCACCCTCGCCCACGCCTCGTCGAAGGTGAACAGGTCGCGTGACCAGCCGGCCAGCCAGGCCGCCGCGTCATGGATGAACTGGACCAGGCTGTTCGCCCGGTTCGCGTCCAGCAGGTACATGACTATCCAGAGGCCCAGTATGAGGGCCATGATGTCGGCGACGACCGCGACGACCGTGCCTGCCTGGTTGTGACGATATCGAGGAGACATGCCCTTCGGGTTGCCGCCGATCGGTCCTTGAAACCTGTACCGGGTTCCCCGAGTGGCGAGGTGCCGCCATCTGGGTGAGGCTGCGGGAGGAAGCTACCGCTCGGGGAGGACATCGAGACACACGGGAGGACCCCGTGCCCGTACCGATACGGCGCCTGGTCGTCGCGCTGACCCTCTGCTGCGCACTCGTCGCCGGCGTGACCGCATGCAGCAGCACACAGAGCAAGTCCACGGACACCGGCAGGGCCGTGGTGCCCGTGGCCGACACGCCCAGTCCGAGTACGTCCGCGGAGAAACAGAAGTTCGCCAAGACGCGGTTCGTCGCCAACGCGTCCCTCGCTGCCGGAGCCACCTACCAGTGGATCATCAAGCCCTGGAAGGCCGGAAAGTTCAAGAAGGGCGCCCACGGCCGCACCCTCGCCCTGATCAAGGCCGGTCTCGCGGGCACCTTCGCCTACAACCGGCTGCAGGCCGCCAAGCGGAACGCCCAGGGCGACCCGTTGCTCGCCAAGGCCGTCGCCCCGCTCTCGTCCGGCATCGACGCGCTGAAGGGCCTGCCGTCCAAGCTCCGCAAGGGCGACGGGAACGCGGCCAGCTCGTTCAACGACGTCATCAACAACGTGAAGGAAGCCGGCAAGAGCGCCGGCGCCCCGGTCACCAACAAGGTGCCCTCGGCGTCTCAGCTCACCCACTGAGCGACGTGGTTCGGGTCCGGCGCCGGAGTGTCCGGGTGCCCCCCGAGTGTCCGGCTCGTTCGCCCCGTGTCCGCACGGAGTTGACGCTTCCGGCGGTGACTGTTCGAGGCGGTAATCCAGCCCCGTCACCGCCGACGAGCCCCCGCTCGGCATCGGCCGAAGACCCCGGCGCCGTCTCCCGCGCCGCGCCCTGCCCGCCCAATGGACCGGCGAGGCGGCAGGAGTTCCAGGACGAGGAGTACTCCGGCGGCGTCGAGTTCCAGGCCCCTGCCCGGCCGGGGTACGCAGCCGGAAGTGCCGGGCGCGGGAACCGGCCCTGGACCCGTTCGCCGTCCTCCGCTGAACTATCCTGGCCCGCCTAGGAGTTGAGCTCGGCAAGAATCCGCAGGGTGTGCGGGTCGGACGCCAGCGCCAGCAGATCGGTCACCGGGCCCCCGCGCCACGACTCCAGCCGTTCGGCGATGCGTTCGCGTGGGCCGACCAGCGAGATCTCGTCGGCGAACGCGTCCGGTACGGCCAGTACGGCCTCCTCGCGCCGTCCGGACAGGAACAGCTCCTGGATCCGCCGCGCCTCCTCCTCGTACCCCATGCGCGCCATGAGATCGGCGTGGAAGTTGCGGGCCGCGTGCCCCATCCCGCCGATGTAGAAGCCGAGCATGGCCTTCACGGGCAGCAGCCCGGCGGCCACGTCGTCGCAGACCTTCACCTGGGCCATGGGGGCGACCAGGAAGCCCTCCGGCAGGTCGGCCACCGCGGGCCCGTACACCTCGGGGCGGCTGGGCGCCCAGTACAGCGGCAGCCACCCGTCGGCGATCCGGACGGTCTGGGCGACGTTCTTCGGCCCCTCGGCGCCGAGCAGGACCGGAAGGCCGGCCCGGAGCGGATGGGTGATGGGCTTGAGCGGCTTGCCGAGCCCGGTGGCGTCCGGCCCCCGGTACGGATGCGGGTGGAACCGCCCGGCCGACTCCACAGGCCCCGCTCTGCGCAGCACCTGCCGTACGACGTCCACGTACTCCCTGGTCGCGGTCAGCGGCGACGCCGGGAACGGGCGGCCGTACCAGCCCTCCACGACCTGCGGCCCGGACAGGCCGAGCCCCAGCATCACGCGGCCCCCCGACAGGTGGTCCAGGGTCAGCGCGTGCATCGCGGTGGTGGTCGGCGAGCGGGCCGCCATCTGGGCGACGGCCGTGCCCAGCCTGATCGTCGAGGTCTGCGCGGCGATCCAGGTGAGCGGGGTGAACGCGTCCGAGCCCCAGGACTCCGCCGTCCACACCGAGTGGTACCCGAGCCGCTCCGCCTCCAGCGCCAGCGGCACCTGGTCCGAGGAGGGCCCCCGTCCCCAGTATCCGAGCGCCAACCCGAGCCGCATATCAGCCTCCTGACGGAACGTCAGAACTTACGGACGGACGACTGTACGACAACGGCCCCTCACCCGAAAGGGCAAGGGGCCGCGGAGGTCGCCGACGCGTCAGCCGCGCTGGATCCCGGAGGTGTCCTGAAGCACGCCACGGCGGCCGTCCTGCGTCTGCGCCACCAGAGCGCCGCCGCGCTGCTCGACCGCCAAGTACCAGGTGCCGGGCGCCAGTTCGGCGATCGGCGCGGTCGAACCGTCCTCCGCGAACAGCGGCCGCGCCACCGGGACGGCGAACCAGAACGGTGAGAAGTCGGGCGCGGGGGAGGCCGGCTGCTGTGCGGCGGCCGGGGGCTGCTGCCCGAACGGCTGGCCGGTCTGCGGCTGGGCGCCGTACGGCTGCCCGCCCTGCTGTGCGCCGGCACCGGGGTAGCCGTAGCCACCGGAGGGCTGGGCGCCGTAGGGCTGCGGGGCCTGCGGCTTGGGGGCCGGGACCAGGGCTGCCTGGAGGGCGGGGACCAGCGGGGTGGCGATCGCGGCCGCGGCCAGCAGCAGGGTGGCGATCAGTCCGAGGATCAGACCGGAACCGGCGCCGATGTTCAGGCTGTTGAAGTCGTCGAACGCGCCCAGCGGGTCGATGGTCGACCAGAACGCGGTCCACACCGCGAACACGGACAGGCCGACGCCGATCTGGCCCAGGTCGAGCCCGACGAACTTGAACGGCTGCGGAAGTGCCCGGGCGAGGACGATCAGGACCGCGCCGGCGATACCGCCGACGTACATGCTCATCACCAGGCCGAGGTTGTCCCAGGCGTTCGGGGCACCGTTGCCGGACGTGTCGAACGTGTCGAGGAACGACGCGACGAACAGCAACACCGCTGCTCCGATCACCACGCCGTCGCCTCTAGTGAGGGAGCGGATATTCACTTCAGGTCCTTCGTAGGTCGCATCGTCGGCGGAGGAGGCGTCGCGAGGTTGCCCCTCATCGTAGGAATCGCAGGAAGGACACTATCGTTCGTACGATCGGCGTGTCCGCCCGGACCAGTCGACCCATGCCTACCCGCGCAGGAAACTCACGATTCCCTCAGAGATTCCCTGCGCCGCCTTCTGCCGCCAGGCTCCGCTCGTCAGCAGTGCCGCGTCCTTGCTGTCGCGCATGTTGCCGCACTCGATGAACACCTTGGGCACCGTCGACAGATTGAGACCACCGAGATCCTTGCGGACGTCGAGACCGGTGCCGTCGCCGACGTAGTTGGACGGAGCGCTGCCCGTCACCTTCGCGAAGTCGCTCTCGACGTGCTCGCCGAGGGTCCGCGAGGGACCGATGATCGGGCGGGTGTCGGCGGCGCCGGAGTGCACCTCCGCGGGCAGGATGACGTGGAAGCCGCGGTCGCCCTCGGGTGCGCCGTCGGCGTGGATGGAGATGGCCGCGTCGGCGTGCGCGTCGTTGCCGATCTGCGCGCGCTCGGTCACGCACGGCCCCCAGGCGGGCTTGTCCCCGTCGTGGGTCATCTTCACCGTGGCGCCCTCCCGCTCCAGCAGGGTCCGCAGCCGGTCCGCGACGTCGAGCGTGAACTGCGCCTCGCTGTAACCGGCGTTGGTGGAGGTCCCCGTCGTGTCGCATTCCTTCCAGTTCGTCCCGATGTCCACCTGCTGGTTGATCTCGGACGTGTGCTGGAAGTTGCCCGGGTTGTGCCCCGGGTCGATGAGTACGACCTTGCCCCGCAGCGGGGGCGTCGCGCTCGGGCTCGGTACCTTGGCGTCGTCGCCGGACGACACGGGCGCCGACCTGGGCGCCGCCGCGTCCGTCCGTCCGCCGCCGTTCCCGCCGGGTTTCCCGACGCCCTCGTACACCACCCATCCGAGCAGCGCACCGGGCACGAGCGCGGCGAGGGCGAAGGTCATGGGCGCCCGCCGGGAGCGCCGCTGTTGCGGGGGATCGAAGTCCGGGCCTGTGTACGACACATCAGCCACCCTAGCGGCCGTCCACGGCGCCCACCCTGTCCAAGAGGGTCCAAGAGGGCCGAAAGGATGACGGCGTGACACCGGTCACCGGGCCGGGGGAACATGCGTCCAATACGGCGGCGGGCGGGGGCGGCGACCGTGGGCCCATGCGGGTTCTCGTCTCCGGCGCCGGCGTCGCCGGCCGGGTTCCGGCCTGCCGGCTCACCAGGCACGGCCTCTCCGTCACCGCCGTCGAGCGCGCGCCGGACCCGCGCGGGACCGGCGGTCACGCGGTCCCGGCCCGGCGTGTCCGGACCGGCCCAGGGCGCCCGCCCGATCTCCGCCCCGCCCGCGGACGCCGGCCGCGTCCTTCTCCGCCTCACCGCCAGGAGCGCACGTTTGCACGACTCCGTGACCGTGGACGGCTGCCCGCCGCCTGAGGAGGGGCCCCGGTCCCGGCCGCGCCCTCAGATCCCCGCGCCCGTTCGCCGCAGGACGCGCAGCGAGTCGTGCGCCGCGACCTCCGTGAAGGCGCCCGACCCCAGGGCGCGGAGGTGGACGCGGTAGGGGGCCTGGCCGGTGAACTCGTCCTCCGGGTCCGGGAAGACGTCGTGGATCAGCAGGAGCCCGCCGGGCGCCACATGGGGGGCCCAGCCCTCGTAGTCGGCGGTGGCGTGCTCGTCGGTGTGCCCGCCGTCGATGAAGACGAACCCGAGGGGCGAGTTCCAGAGCGCGGCGATCTGCGGGGAACGGCCCACCAGGGCGACGACGTGGTCCTCGAGTCCGGCGCGGTGCAGGGTGCGCCGGAAGGCGGGCAGCGTGTCCATCAGCCCCAGCTCCGGGTCGACCGTCTCCGGGTCGTGGTAGTCCCAGCCCGGCTGCTGCTCCTCGCTGCCCCGGTGGTGGTCGACGGTGACGGCGGTGACCCCGGCGGCGCGTGCCGCGTCGGCGAGGAGCAGGGTGGAGCGGCCGCAGTACGTCCCGACCTCCAGGAGGGGGAGACCCAGCGCTCCGGCCTCGGCGGCGGCCGCGTACAGCGCCAGCCCTTCGTGCAGCGGCATGAACCCCTTGGCCTTCTCGAACGCGGCCAGGGTCTCGGGCTGGGGTGCGGCCGTCATGGAGGCCCTTTCGCTCGTACGACGTTCTCCTCGCCCCATGCTGTCGTACCCCCGCCGGTTGCCCGACGGGGGGTACGCATGCCGCGTCCGCGGGGGCGGCGCCCCTTCGGGTGGGCGGGGCGGAATCCGGTCTGCGCCTCCGCCGCGAGGGTGCGCCCGGCCCCCACGGACCCGCGGCCGGCAACGCGCTCGTTATGCCGTGACAGACTCCGTCGGCAACGAAAGATCGAGGTCCACGGCCCGGTCGTCCCCCGCGTGCGACGCCGAGGAGGCCAGCGGCCCGTATCCCGACGCCTTCGCGGCCAGCACGTACGGCCCCTCGGCCGGCACCGCCAGCGCGTACGTACCGTCGTCACCGGACAGCGTGGCGCCCGCCTGCCGCCCCCGCCGGTCGATCAGCGTGACCTTGGCGCGGGCCACCGGAGTGCCCGTGGCGTCCAGCACCCGTCCGCGGAAGCCCCGCAGCACCTCTTCGGCCACGGCCGGCGCGATGTCCTCGTCGCCGCTCGCGCGCAGCTGCGTGTGCTGGGCGGCCGCCGCCGGCGCGCTCCGCCTCGGCAGCATCAGGGCGAGGACCAGGCCCACGGCCACCGCACCCGTCGCGATCAGGAAGGAGACCCGGAAGCCGTGCATGGTGGGGACGGCGACGCCGCCCACGTTGTTCGCCGTGTTGGCCAGCACCATGCCGATGACGGCGCTGGACACCGACGTACCGATGGAGCGCATCAGGGTGTTGAGACCGTTGGCGGCGCCCGTCTCCGACGCGGGGACCGCGCCGACGATCAGGGCCGGGAGGGAGGAGTAGGCGAGGCCGATGCCCGCGCCCAGCACCACCGAGATGACCAGGCTCTGCCAGGCCGCGCTCATCAGGCCGATGCCCGCGCCGTAGCCGATGCCGATGATCAGCATGCCCAGGATCAGGGTGGTCCTGGGGCCGTACTTGGCGGACAGCCGGGCGTAGACGGGGGCGGTGAGCATCATCGTCAGGCCCAGCGGGGCGACCAGCAGGCCCGCCGTGACCATGGACTGGCCGAGGCCGTAGCCGGTGGCCTTCGGCAGCTGGAGCAGCTGCGGCAGGACCAGCGAGACGACGTAGAAGCTGACCCCGACCATGATCGAGGCGAGGTTGGTGAAGAGCACGGCCGGGCGGGCCGTGGTGCGCAGGTCGACCAGCGGGGCCTTGACGCGCAGCTCCATCACGCCCCACAGGAGAAGGACGGCGGCGGAGGCGGCGAAGAGCCCGAGCGTGGTGCCGGAGGTCCAGCCCCAGTCGCTGCCCTTGGTGATCGGCAGGAGGAAGAGGACCAGGCCCACCGAGAGGCCGATCGCGCCGAGGACGTCGAAGGTGCCCTCGGCGCGCGCCGAGGACTCCGGTACGACGAGGAGGGTGAGGAGGATGGCCACGACACCCAGGCCGGCGGCGCCGTAGAACAGGGCGTGCCAGTCGGCGTGCTGCGCGACCAGGGCAGCGGCGGGCAGCGCGAGGCCGCCGCCGACGCCGATCGAGGAGCTCATCAGGGCCATCGCCGAGGGGAGCTTCTCGCGCGGCAGCATGTCGCGCATCAGGCCGATGCCCAGCGGGATCGCGCCCATCGCGAAGCCCTGGAGGGTACGGCCGACGATCATCGTGAGCAGTTCGCTGGTGAGGGCGCTGATCAGCGCGCCCACCACCATCACGGAGAGGCTGAATATCAGCATCCGCCGCTTGCCGTACAGGTCGCCGAGGCGGCCCATGATCGGCGTGGCCACGGCACCGGACAGGAGCGTCGAGGTCAGGACCCAGGTGGCGTTGCTGGGCTCGGTGCCCAGCAGTTGCGGCAGGTCCTTGATGACCGGGACGAGCAGGGTCTGCATCACCGCGACCACGATGCCCGCGAAGGCGAGGACCGGGACCACGGCCCCGCTCGCGCCCCGGGCGGGCTGGCCGGTCGTCGTGTGCGTCATTGAGTGAGGCCTCCGGGCCAGAGAGTGACGGGAAGGGGGAGCGGAATCCGCGGCGGATAAGTGGTGGGTAAACCTCGTATGCGCAGGCAACTATTCCGTTGCTTCGAGCTGCTAACGAATTCTTGACCCTCCCATGGGTTTCTGATCCGGTGTCAGGACCTGGTGAATTTATGGAACGTGTTCTAGTCTCACCGGCCATGAGTGCCGCCGTGAGTGCAGTGAAGGCGTACATCGCCGGGGTCGGTATGACCAGGTTCGAGAAGCCCGAGTCCCGTGACTGGCAGTACTGGGACATGGTCCGGGAGGCGGGGGGCTCGGCGCTCGCCGACGCCGGGATCTCGTACGACGATGTGGAACAGGTTCCTGTCGGCTACTGTTTCCAGCCCTCGACCGCCGGCCAGCGGGCCGCCTATGAGCTGGGTCTCACCGGCGTCCCCGTCTACAACGTCAGCAACAACTGCGCCACCGGCGCGACCGCCCTGATGCTGGCCCGGCAGCTCGTCGCGGGCGGGGCGGCCGACTGCGTCCTCGCCCTCGGCTTCGAGAAGATGAAGAGGGGCGCGCTGGGGAGCGGGGCGGACGGCGCCGACTTCTCGACCTCGCCCGTCGCCCGGCACTACGGCGTCATGGCCGCCCGGCACGGCTTCGAGGCGACCCCGCCCACCGCGCAGATCTTCGGCGACGCGGCCCGCGAGCACATGGAGCGGTACGGCACCACCGAGGCGCAGCTCGCCGCCGTGGCCGCCAAGAACCACCGGCACTCCGCGCACAACCCGTACGCCCAGTTCCAGGACGTGTACGACGTCGCCGGCATCCTCGCCGCCCGTACCGTCCACCGCCCGCTCACCAGACTCCAGTGCTCGCCCACCTCGGACGGTGCGGCGGCGGCCGTGGTCGTCTCGCGGCGGTTCGCCGAACGGCGCGGGCTCACCGGCCTCGTCGAGATCGTCGCGCAGGCGATGACGACGGACACCGAGGAGTCCTTCGCCTCGGGCTCGTGCATCGACGTCGTCGGGCAGCCGATGTCACGGGCCGCGGCCCGCCAGGTGTACGACCGTTCGGGACTCGGCATCGAGGACGTCGACGTCGTGGAACTGCACGACTGCTTCTCCGTCAACGAACTGCTGACGTACGAGGCGCTCGGCATGTGCCCGGTGGGCGAGTCGGGCAAGCTCGTCGAGTCCGGGGCGACGACGTACGGCGGCCGCTGGGTGGTGAACCCCTCCGGAGGGCTCATCTCCAAGGGGCACCCGCTGGGCGCGACCGGTCTCGCGCAGGCCGCCGAACTGGTGTGGCAGCTGCGGGGCGCGGCGGGGGAGCGGCAGGTGCCGGGCGCGCGGGTGGGGCTCGCCCACAACATCGGGCTGGGCGGGGCGGCCGTGGTGACCCTGCTCCGCAGGGCGGACCGGGCCACCACGCCCCGCGGGGCGGACCGGGCCGTACGGACCGGACCCGGCTGAGCCGAAAAACCGGTGCAAGGACCGTAACCGGCTTGAGAGCATGACGGCCATGCTCGAAGCCGCGGACACCTCACACATATCCCGCCGTACCACCGTCCCCACCTGGCTGGTGGTGGCGCTGGCGTGTGCCGGGCAGTTCCTGGTGGTGCTCGACGTGTCCGTGGTGAACGTGGCGCTCCCGTCGATGCGCGCGGACCTCGGGCTGAGCGCGTCCGGCCTGCAGTGGGTGGTGAACGCGTACGCCATCGCCTTCGCCGGGTTCATGCTGCTCGGCGGGCGGGCCGGCGACCTCTACGGCCGCAAGCGGATGTTCCTGGTCGGGCTCGGCCTGTTCACGCTGGCCTCGCTCGGCGGCGGCCTCGCCCAGGACGGCTGGCAGCTGCTGCTCGCGCGGGCCGTCCAGGGGCTGGGCGCGGCGGTCCTCGCGCCCTCGACGCTGACCCTGCTCACCGCCGCCGTAGCGGAGGGCCCGGCCCGGGCGCGGGCGATCGCCACCTGGACGGCGGTCGGTGCCGGCGGCGGCGCGGCCGGCGGACTGGTCGGCGGCGTGCTGGTGGACGTGCTGTCCTGGCGCTGGGTGCTGCTGATCAACGTGCCGGTGGGCGCGCTGGTCCTCGCCGGGTCCGTGCTGTGGCTGTCGGAGAGCCGGGCCGGTGCCGGCCGGCGGCTCGACCTGCCCGGCGCCCTGCTGGTGACGACGGGCCTGGCGACCCTGGCGTACGGCGTCTCGCAGACCGAGGCCGAGGGATGGACGGCGGCCGCCACCCTGGTCCCGCTGGCCGCCGGGCTCGCGGTGCTCGGGCTGTTCCTGGCCGTCGAGGCGCGTACGGCCCTCCCGCTGATGCCGCTGGGTCTGCTGAGGCGGCGGACGGTGGCGTCGGCCAACGCGGCCATGCTGGTGTCCGGGTCGGCGATGTTCTGCATGTGGTACTTCATGACGCTCTACGCCCAGAACGTCCTCGGCTACTCCCCGCTGGAGGCCGGCTTCGCCCTGATACCCAGCTCGGTGGCGGTGCTCGTCGGCTCCAAGACGGCGCCCCGGCTGATGCGCCGGGCGGGCGCCCGGACGGTGGCGGTGACGGGCACCCTGACCGCGGCGACCGGGTTCGGCTGGCAGTCGGCCATGGGGCCGCACGGCGCCTACCTGACGGCGATCATGCTCCCGGGGATCCTGATGATGCTCGGCGCGGGCCTGGCCGCGACCCCGCTGGCCGCGCTGGCCACCTCCGGGGCGGCACCGGCGGAGGCCGGGCTGCTCTCGGGGCTCATCAACACCTCGCGCACGATGGGCGGTTCACTGGGGCTCGCGGTGATGTCGACGGTCGCGGCGGCCCGGACCGGCCCGGGCGGCGGGGCCGCGGCCCTGACCGAGGGGTACGCGCTGGCCTTCCGCGCCAGTACCGGGGTGCTGCTGGCCGGGGCGGTGCTGATGCTGCTGTGGCTGCCGGGAAGAATTTCGCCGGCGCCCGCTCGATGAGGCAACGGTCCGGGCGGCTCGTGGACTCCTCTTTACATCTAGGAGGTGCCCATGGGGGAACGGGAGAACGCTCGGAGCGAGGAGTTCCAGAGCTTCATGACCGGCCGCTGGCCGCGGCTGATGCGTACGGCATTTCTCCTCACGGGGGAGCAGCACGCCGCCGAGGACCTGGTCCAGTCGACGCTCGAACAGGTCTTCGTGGCCTGGCGGAAGGTCGGCTCGGCCGATGACCCGGAGGCGTACGTACGGCGCGTGATGATCAACGCGCACGCCCGCCGGCACAGAAGGAGGCTCAAGGAGTTCCTCGCGCCGAAGGACGACTCGGGCCTGGTGCGCGAGATCGCCGACACGGGGGACCGGATCGCCCAGGCCGACGACCGCAGCGCCCTGCTCAAGGCGCTCGTCCAACTGCCGCCCCGGCAGCGGGAGGCGGTGGTGCTGCGCTACTGGGAGGACCTGACGGAGACCCAGGCGGCTGAGGCGATGGGCTGCTCGGTGGGCACGGTCAAGAGCAACGCGGCCAAGGGGATCGCGAAACTCCGCGCCATACCGGGACTGGCCGACATGGCGACACAGGGAGGGCGTGCCTGATGAGCGGGAACAGGGAGAACCACGGCATGACACGGACGGAGTCGGACATCGCCCTCCTCCTCGCGGACGCCACGGACGAGGTCGAGATCGGCATAGCCCCTGTCCAGGCGGTGATGCGCGGCGGCAGGCGACGCCGGGCCCGGCGGTGGGCGGTGGCCGGGGCCACGGCGGTGGTTCTCGCCGTCGCCTCGACGGCGGGGACACTGGCGGTGACGGGGCTGCCGGGCGGGGGGCACCGGGACCGGGGCGGTGAGGTGGCGGTCCGGCCGCCGTCACCGCAGGCGCGCCATGTGTACACGCCGGAGTCGACGGATCTGGCGTCGGGGAGCTACCAGGGCAAGAAGTGGGGTGTCGGGGTCATGGTGTGGGGCGCGCCGCTCACCCGTGCCGAGGCCGAGAAGCAGTGGAAGGCGATGGGCAGCTGGGGGCTCCGACCCGCGGACGCGGACAGGCCCGCCGACCTGATCGGCAGGACGTCCTTCTTCGCCGCCCGCAGTTACGACGGATTCCGCCGTCAGGTGGTCATGTTCAACACGGTGCAGGAGGTGGAGCGGCTCTCGGGGACCGACGTGGACGCCGCCGCCGCCAGACTCGGTGACGATCCGGCGAGCGCCGGCCGGCTGGTGGTCGGCAAGGTCGCCACGACCGCCGCGTCGGTCACCTGCCGCTGGAAGGACGGCACCTCGACCCGGGTCACGCGCGTTCCCGCCGAGTCCCCGTACTACGACGGGCAGTCGGAGCTCCGGCCGGTCCGCGACTACCCGGGGGCCGACTGGTTCGTCTGCGTGGCCCCGCAGGGCACCGCCTACGAGTCGGCGGAGGTGACGAAGTAGCGCGGAACGCGTCGGGAGGTCACAGCCACCCCTGCTGCCTGGCCTCGCGTACCGCCTCGGTGCGGTTGCGGGTGCCGGTCTTGCCGATCGCGGCGGACAGGTAGTTGCGGACCGTCGACTCCGACAGATGCAGCTTCGCCGCGACGTCGGCGACGGTCGCGCCGTCCACCGACGCCTTCAGCACATCGCACTCGCGGGCGGTGAGCGGATTCGGCCCCGCGCTGAGCGCGGCCGCCGCGAGCGCGGGGTCGACCACGGTCTCCCCGGTGAGCACCTGCCGGATCGCCCGGGCCAGGTCCTCGACCGGGCCGTCCTTGACGAGGAAGCCGGCCGCCCCGGCCTCCATCGCCCGGCGCAGATAGCCGGGCCGGCCGAAAGTGGTCAGGATCAGCACCCGGCAGTCGGGCGCCTGGTCGCGCAGCTCCGCCGCCGCGTCCAGGCCGCTGATGCCCGGCAGTTCGATGTCGAGGAGGGCCACGTCGGGCCGGTGGGCCAGCACGGAGTCCACGATCGCGTCACCCGCCGCGACCTGGGCGACGACCTCGATGTCCGGCTCCATCCCGAGGAGCAGGGCGAGGGCTCCGCGCATCATGCCCTGGTCCTCGGCGAGCAGCACGCGGATCGACTTGGCGGGCCGGTGGTCCCGGGGCATCTCGTTCGCAGGCTCGTACACGGCCCAAGCCTAGCTTCGGGCCCGCGAAACGAAGAGTGGTCATTGTTTCCCGCTCCAGGGCTTGACGGCGATTGACCGTGTTCAAACAATCACCTCTGCAATTCTCCGAATTCCCGCCCGATGGTCGGTATTTCGACCGTCGAATGGGTTCGGTATGTCGATCGAACAGCGTTCGGCATATCGACCCGAGCCCGCACCGCACAGCCCTACGAGGAACCGAAGAAGAGGTGCACCGTGTTCTCACAGTCCTTACGAGCCCCGCTCCTGTCCGGCACGCGTCAGGAGAGCATCGCTCGCCGCGCTCGCGGCCTTCGTGACCGTCGCCGCGCTCGTCGTCGGGGCCGGCGCCCCGCAGGCCGCCGCCGCGGGTTCGCTGCCCTGTGACGTCTGCGCCGGCGCCGGCACGCCGTGCGTGGCCGCGCACAGCATGGTCCGGGCGCTGTACTCGTCGTACGGCGGATCCCTCCACCAGGTACAGCGCGCCTCCGACGGCGCCACGGCGGACATCGGCCCGCTGACCGCCGGCGGCTACGCGAACGCGGGCGCGCAGGAGACTCCTTCTGCTCGGGCACGACCTGCATCGGTCACCAAGAGCTACGACCAGTCCGCCCGGCACAACGACCTCACCGTCGAGGGCGCGGGCGGGGCCGGCGCGGCCGACGTCGGGGCCCCGGCGGACGCGCTGCCGGTGACCGTCGGCGGACACCAGGTCTACGGCCTGGAGATCTCGGCCGGCATGGGCTACCGGGACAACTCCACCTCCGGCGTCGCCACCAACGGCGCCGCCGAGGGGATGTACATGGTCACCTCCGGCACCCATGTCAACGGCAGCTGCTGCTTCGACTACGGCAACGCCGAGACCGACAACAAGGACACCGGCAACGGCCACATGGACGCCATCAACTTCGGCACCGAGTGCTGGTTCGCGCCCTGCTACGGCTCGGGCCCCTGGGTGCAGGCGGACCTGGAGAACGGGCTGTTCCAGTCCGACCTCGGCCACAGCACCGACTCCGCCGGCACCGGCACGGGCGCGACGCCTTTCGTCACCGCGCTGCTGAAGAACAACGGTCAGAACCATTTCGCACTGAAATGGGCAAACGCCCGGTCCGGCGGACTCACCACCACGTACTCCGGCGGTGAGCCCACCGCCGGCGGCTACGCGCCCATGCACCAGGAGGGCGCGATCGTCCTCGGTACCGGCGGTGACAACAGCAACGGTTCCGTCGGCTCGTTCTTCGAGGGCGTGATGACCTCCGGCATCCCGACCGACGCCGCCGACGACGCCGTCCAGTCCGACATCGTCTCCGCCGGCTACGGCGGCGCGACCGGGTTCTCCGGCACGCTCAGCCCCGGCTCGGAGATCTCCCTGAAGGCCACGACGTCCTGCTGCACCACCGACTATCTCCGCCACCAGGCCGGCGCGGCCGTCCTCTCCGCCGTCACCGCCTCCGGCTCCGCCCTGGACAGGAACGACGCCACCTGGATCGTCCGGCGCGGGCTGGCGAGCGGCTCCTGCGTCTCCTTCGAGTCACGGAACTACCCCGGTGACTTCCTGCGTCACCACAACTTCAAGCTGCCTGCGGCAGCCCATGGACGGCACCGCCACGTTCAGAGCCGACGCCACCTTCTGCCCGGGGACCGGCAAGAGCGGCACGGGCACCTCGTTCGCCTCGTACAACCACCCGACGCGCTGGCTGCGCCACTACGACTACGACCTCTGCACAGCGAGCGACGGCGGCTCCAACGCCTGGGACAGCGCCACGTCCTGGACCGACGACGTGAGCTGGGTCGTCAGCTCGCCCTGGGCGCCGTAGTCGCCACCGTCATCGAGGTCAGCAACTCCAGTGACTCGGTGGGGAGTTCCGCGGTGACCGTGAAGCCGCCGCGGGGCGAGGGGCCGGCTTCGAGGGAGCCGCCCGCCGCCGCGAGGCGTTCGGTCAGCCCCTTCAGGCCGGTGCCGCCGACGCCCGCGGGGCGCGGCTCGGCGGCACTCGCGCCGGTGCCGTCGTCGGTGACCGTCAGCCGGACCCGCTCGGCGCCGCTGTCGACGGTGATCTCACAGTGGGCGGCGTCGCTGTGCCGGACCACGTTGGTGACCGCCTCGCGCACCACCCAGCCCAGCAGGGTCTCGGTCTGCGGGGCGAGCGGCGTCCCGGTCTGCCGGACGACCGGTTCGACGTTCGCCGCCGTCAGGACCGAGCGGGCCCGGTCGAGTTCCGTGGCCAGGCTGCCCTCGCGGTAGCCGGTGACCGCCTCGCGGATCTCGGTGAGCGCCTGCCGGCCGACCGACTCGATGTCGGAGATCTGGGAGAGGGCCGCGTCCATGTCGCGGGGGGCGAGGCGCCGGGCCGCCTCCGACTTGACGACGATCACCGAGAGGGTGTGGCCCAGCAGGTCGTGCAGATCCCGGGAGAAGCGCAGCCGCTCCTTCTCCACCGCGCGCCGGGCCAGTTCCTCGCGGGCGGCGCGCAGCTCCCGTACCGCCTCGGACAGGGAGAGGATCGCGGCGGTCACCATGGTGGACAGGAAGGTGCCGTAGGCGACGTTGATCCCGTCCCAGCCCGCCCGGTACGCGGAGACCACCGCCGCCAGGGCGGTCAGCGAGAGGCCGATCTGGCCCAGCCGGGGCCCGCGCAGGCAGGCCCCGGTGGCCAGGCCGAGCAGCGGGAAGAAGTACAGCCAGCTGCCGCCGTAGCCGAGGGCCAGGCCGCAGGTGAGCAGGCCCATCAGGCCGAGCGCCACCCGCGTCGGGACGGCCTCGCGCGCCTCCTTCACGAAGGAGCGGAACACGACGTAGATGTAGAGCGAGTTGAAGGTCAGCAGGCCCAGGCCGCCGATCCAGGGGTTGGGGGTCTTGCCCTGGAGGAGGTTGGAGAAGGAGCCCAGCCCCAGCAGCAGCCACGGCAGCAGGGTGAAGCCGGTCGGCGGCGGACCCGGATTCTCGGGCCACTCGCCCCTGCGGCGCGACTCCTTCCGCGCGGCCTTGAACTCCGCCATGTCGGCCTTCCACCGCGCGCGCCCCGCCCGCCACCGGCGCAGCTGACTGGTGATCCCCAGCATCCAGGACATCTCTCCCGCTCCCCCGTTCACACGGTCCGCCCGGTGCGGCGGTACGCCATGACAGCGTACGAACCGAACGCGAACAGCCAAGCCGTCAGGACGGCGATCGCGCCGAGTGCCGGGGTGTGCCCGTCTGCGACGGAGGTGCCGAGTTCGGCGAAGCGGTTGGTCGGGGTGTACTCCGAGACGGCGCGCAGCCAGCGGGGGAACAGGCTGATCGGGAACCACAGACCGCCGACCACGGCGAGCCCCAGGTTGCAGGCCATGTTCGTCACGCCGGTGGCCTGGGCGGTCAGCCCGTAGCCGTTGCCGAGCCCGAGCAGGGTGAAGGGGATCGAGCCCAGCCAGAGCAGCAGCGCGATCCCCGCCCACTGCCAGAGGGCCAGCCGCACCCCGTTGACCAGTCCGCCCGCCGCCAGCACCGCGAGGATCGCGGGCAGTACGGTCACCGAGCCGGTCAGCGCCCGGCCGAGGACGACCTGGCGCGGGGTCATCGGGGTCACCCGGAGCTGCCGCAGCCAGCCGATCGCCCGGTCCTCGGCGACCCCGCCGCCGGTGTTCAGGGCCGAACCGACCGCGCCGTAGGCGGCCATGCCGACCATGGCCTGGGTCCGGTAGCCGCTGTCGTCGCCGCCCAGGTTGGTGAAGAGCAGGTACATCATCACCGGCATCGCGATCCCGCCGACGACGAAACCGACGTCGCGCAGGGTCCGGCGTACTTCGAGGCGCAGGTAGTCGGGCATCAGACGGTCTCCGTCTCGGCGGCGGTACGGGCGGGGAGGGCGGCCTTCGGGCCGGCTGCGGCGCGCAGCGCTCCGTCCGGCGGACGGTCACCGGTTCGCGGGCCCGAGGTCAGGGCCAGGAAGGCGTCGTCCAGCGAGGCGGGGGTGACTTCGAGGCCGCGGATCGCGTTCCGGGCGGCCAGCGCGATCACTGTCGCGTCCGAGTCGTCGGTACGCAGCAGCGCGCGGTCGCCGCGCACTTCGAGGGACCGTACGCCGGGCAGCCCCGCCAGGCCCTCGGTGGCGCGGCCCGCCAGATCGAAGGAGACGAGGTTGCCGCCGGCCGCCCGCTTGAGCTGTTCGCCGCTGCCGTCCGCGACGATCCGGCCGCGGTCGATGACGAGGATGCGGTCGGCGTGCGCGTCCGCCTCCTCCAGGTAGTGCGTGGAGAACAGGACGGTGTGGCCGCGCCGGGCGTACGCCCGCATCGACTGCCAGAACGCGTGCCGCGCCTCCACGTCCAGGGCGGCGGTCGGCTCGTCCAGGACGACCAGGGACGGGTTCCCGGCCAGCGCCACGGCGAAGCGCACGCGCTGCGTCTGGCCGCCCGACAGGCGGTCCACGCGGCGCCCGGCCAGCTCGCCGATACCGGCCAGCTCCAGGGCCTGCGCGACGGACATCGGGGCCGGATAGCGCCGGGCCACGAAGCTGACCAGTTCGCCGACGGTGACCCGGGGCACCGCCCTCGCCTCCTGGAGCATCGCCCCGACCAGTCCGCTCCGTACGGCCCTCGCCGGCCGCGCGCCGAACAGTTCGACCGTGCCGGCGTCGGGCGTGTCCAGCCCGAGCAGCAGCGAGATCGTCGTCGACTTGCCCGCGCCGTTGCGGCCGAGCAGCGTGACCGTCTCACCGCGCCCGATCTCCAGGTCCACCCCGTCCACCGCGCGCAGCGCCCCGAAGGTCTTGACCGCCCCCGCGAAGGACACCGCACGCTCCGTCAGGCCTGCCGTCCCACCTGTCCATGTCATGGCTACGACGCTACGAACCCGGGCACCGGGCGCGGCAGATGCGGTTGTACGGACTCGGGCAGGACAAATGTCATGGCCCGGCACGGCCGTATCTGACACTGTGTCAGGAGTCTTCACAAGTGTGGAGCGCTCGGCTATACAAGGGGCGCTGGACTGGAACGCGTTCTAGGGACACCCCCTTGGACCCGCCCCGTGGACGACCTCGGTGCGGCCGACGGTGCGGACGGTCGTGCCGAGGTCTTGAGACACCTCAGGAGCCGTATGCCCATCGACGCAGCCAAGGCCCTCGCCGCCGAACCCCGGTCCGGGGAGATCCGCTGGGAGCGCCGGGACGTCCAGCTCTACCACCTGGGCATCGGTGCCGGCCGCCCCGCCACCGACCCCGACGAACTGCGCTACACCCTGGAGTCCCGGCTGCACGTACTGCCGAGCTTCGCCACCGTGGCGGGGGCCGGCTCGCCCGGGGTGATCAGCGGGCTGTCCATGCCCGGCGTCGACGTCGACCTCGCCAAGGTGCTGCACGGCGGCCAGTCGCTCACCGTCCACCGCCCCCTCCCCGTGGAAGGCACGGCCACCGCGACCGGCCGGATCGCCGCCGTGTACGACAAGGGCAAGGCGGCCGTCCTGGTGATGCGCACCGAGGTCGCGGACGACGACGGGCCGCTGTGGACCAACGACGCGCAGATCTTCGTACGGGGGGAGGGTGGCTGGGGTGGCGACCGCGGCCCGTCCACCCGGCAGAACCCGCCCGCCGGTGAGCCCGACCGGACCGTCGAGCGGCCGGTCCGTGAGGACCAGGCCCTGCTCTACCGTCTCTCCGGCGACTACAACCCCCTGCACGCCGACCCGGAGTTCGCCAAGCTCGCCGGCTTCGACCGGCCCATCCTGCACGGGCTGTGCACCTACGGCATGACGCTCAAGGCGGTCGTGGACACCCTGCTCGGCGGGGACGTGAGCCGGGTGCGGTCGTACACGACGCGGTTCGCCGGCGTGGTCTACCCGGGGGAGACCCTGCGCATCCGCATGTGGCGGGGAGCCTCCGAGGTCCGCGTGGCCGTCGGCGCCGTCGAGCGGGACGACGCGCCCGTCCTCGCCGACACGATCGTCGAACACTCGTGAACCCACGAGAGCCCAGAAGAACCCATATGAAACCACATGAACCCACATGAACTCGCTTGAACTCGCTTGAACTCGCTTGAACTCGCTTGAACAGGCACGCAGTCGAGGGGAGAGCCGCACCATGCGCGCAGCCGTACTGCAGGAGATCGGTCAGGAGAAGCTTGAGGTCCTCGACGACGTCGAGGCGGTCGGATTCGGCCCCGGCAGGGTGCGGATACGGGTGCGCGCCACCGGGCTGTGCCACTCGGACCTGTCGGCGATGAACGGGGTGCTTCCGCAGCCGGCCCCGTTCGTGCCGGGCCACGAGGGCGCGGGCGAGGTCCTGGCAGTGGGGGAGGGCGTCACCCGGGTCAAGCCGGGCGACCGGGTGGTCGTCTGCTGGCTGCCGGCCTGCGGGGCCTGTCCGGCCTGCCGGCGCGGGCAGACCGAGCTGTGCCTGGCCGGGTTCATGAACGCCGGCACCCCCAACTTCAGGCGCTCCGGCGGTGACGTCTTCGGCTTCGCCGGCACCGGCACCTTCGCCGAGGAGGTCGTGGTCGACGCCGGATGCGCGGTGCCGATCCCGGACGACGTGCCCTTCGACATCGCCGCGCTGATCGGCTGCGGGGTCACCACCGGACTCGGCGCGGCCCTCAACACGGCCGACGTGGAGGCCGGTTCGTCGGTCGCGGTGATCGGGTGCGGCGGGGTCGGGATCTCGGCGATCCAGGGGGCCCGGCTCAAGGGGGCGGCCGAGATCGTCGCCGTCGACCCGGTCGCGTCCCGGCGCGAGGCCGCGCTCCGGTTCGGGGCGACGAGGGCCGTCTCGCCCGACGAACTGCCCGGCGCCAAGCAGGAGGTCACCGCCGGCGAGGGCTTCGACTACGTCTTCGAGGTCGTCGGCAGGTCCGCCACCGCCCGCACGGCCTACGACAACACCCGGCGCGGCGGCACCCTCGTGGTCGTCGGCGCCGGCGCGATGGACGACTTCCTCCAGCTCAACATGTTCGAGCTGTTCTTCGACGAGAAGCGGATCCTGCCGTCCATGTACGGCGGCGGAGACGTGGTCGGCTCCTACGAACGCACGATCGCCCTGTGGCGGGCCGGCCGCGTCGACCTGGAGGGCCTGATCACCCACCGGGTGCCGCTGGCGGAGATCAACGAGGCCCTGGACCAGATGCGCACCGGCACCGCGCTGCGCACCTGCATCGAGATCTGAGGGGACGCGGTATGCCGCAGAGGCCACTGGAAGGGCTCAGCGCGGTCGTCACCGGCGCGGGCCGGGGCCTCGGCCGGGCCGAGGCGCTCGAACTGGCCCGGCTGGGCGCGGCCGTCGTCGTCAACGACTTCGGCCAGCCGGGCCGGGACGGCTCGGGGACGGCCTCTACGGGCCCCGCCGAGCAGGTCGCCGAGGAGATCCGCGCTGCGGGCGGGCAGGCCGTCGCCCACACCGGGGACATCGCGGACTTCTCACAGGCGCGAGACCTTCTCACCTTGGCGACAACCCAGTACGGCAAGCTGGACATCCTCGTCAACAACGCCGGCATCCTGCGCGATCGCATGGTCTTCTCCATGACCGAGGACGAGTGGGACTCGGTGATCCGGGTCCACCTCAAGGGCCACTTCAACACCACCCGCTTCGCGGCCGCGCACTGGCGGGAGCGGTCCAAGGCGGCCGGCGGCGCGCGGGTGTACGGCCGGATCGTCAACACCTCCTCGGAGGCCTTCCTCGCCGGTTCGGCCGGCCAGCCCAACTACGCGGCGGCGAAAGGCGGCATCGTCGGCCTCACCACCTCCACCGCCCTCGCCCTCGCCAAGTACGGCGTGACCGCCAACGTGATCTGCCCACGCGCCCGCACCCGGATGACCGAGGACGTCTTCGCCGGGTTCGAGCGGCCCGCCGAGGGCCTCGACCCGCTCGCCCCCGAACACGTCGCCCCGCTCGTCGGCTACCTGGCGTCCCCGGCCGCCGGGCTGGTCAACGGTCAGCTGCTGGTCGTCCACGGCGGCATGGTCGCTGTCGTCGAACGGCCGCGGGTCCAGGCCAGGTTCGACAGCAAGCAGGACACCTTCAGCTACGACGAACTCGACGCCCTGCTCACCCCGCACTACGCCGACCGGCCGGCGGGGGAGACCTTCGCGGCGGCGGAGGTGCTGGGGCTGAAACGCCAGTAGGGCGGCAGACGCCCGGACTGTGGCAGACGGACAGCGGCCCCACCCCCACAAGGGGCGGAGCCGCTGTCGTAGGTGCCGTCAGGCCGCGGTCTCGGCCGGCTCCGGCTTGCGGTGCCGGCCGCTCGGGGCCGATTCGCCGTCCTGGGCCGAGACCGGACCACGGTGCTTGCCGTGGCTGTCGGACTCCTCCAGGCCGGCGGACAGGTGCTGAGACGTGCTGGTGTCGCTCATCGGAAGAATTCACCCCGTCAACATGATCTTTCTTACAGCGCGGCGATTTTAACCAACCCGGCACGGGGCGGATCCAGGCAGGCACACCGACCGGTGCTACTTCGTTACAAGCCGTCCCTACTTCGTTACCAGCCCGCCCAGCGGAGCCTGCTGGAGCGGCACCGGCCGCGCCACGACAGGCACCGGAGGGTCCGGTTCCGCCTGCTCCCCGGGCGTACCGGACTCCCCGGCGGCCGTGCCGTCCCGAACCGGATCCTCCGGGCCCGCGTCGCCCGGCCCCCCGTGCTCCCCCGTCTCCCCCCAGGGCACCGCGACCTCCGCCACACCGCACGGGACCTCCCCGGTGGCGTACGGAAGACGCAGCACCCCGTCCTGCGTCCACGACCCGACGCCCGCCAGCCACCCCTCGGGCGCCGGGAGATGGCACACCCCGCGGGCCCGCGGCCGCCAGGCGCCGACCCAGCTGCCGTACGGGCCGTCGATGCGCAGCGCCACCCCGCAGTTCTCCGGCATCAGCACCAGGCCCGGCTGGATCGCGAACGGCGTCACCGTGCACGCCGCCGGCCGCAGGCTCTCCGGGAAGCGCACCGGCAGCGTGCTGCCGAGAACACCCCAGCCCAATCGTTCCTGCCCGGGGGAGGGGGCGTCCGAGCCGACCAGGATCAGTCCGCTGTCCGGTTCGGCGAGCAGCAGCCGGTCGTCGCTGTCGGCCGCGATCTGCAGCAGCGGCGACACCTCGCCACCCCGCCCCAGATCGACCACGACCGCCTTGGTCCGCCCGCCCAGCTCCCGGTCCAGGGCCAGCATCCGCCCGCCGCGGTCCAGCCAGACCCCGCCCGAACAGCGTCCCGGGACCACCGCGAGCCGCTCCGGCCCGAAGGCTCCGCCCGCCACCAGCCACACCGTGGAGGTGCGCGGCCCCACCGCGAGCGCGTACGCGGTGCGGCCGCCGGGCGCGGGCGGCAGCAGCCGTAGCGACGTCCCCGCGTCCGGGCACTCCACCGCGCCCAGCGGCAGCTCACCGGTGCCGGGCCCGGTCGGATAGAGCAGGGTGAAGTGGTGCCGCCCGTCCACCGGCCGGCGGATGAGCACCCGCCCGTCGCCCATCGGCTGCAGCTCCGTGCCCGGCTCCTCGGGCTGGTTGCCGGGCAGCGGCACGGCGTACGGCTCGGGGCCGTCCAGCGTCCACCGCTCCGGGTACCAGGAACCTTCCTGCTCGGCCAGCCGGGCCGCGTACGCCCCGTCCGCCGTGATGGTGCAGCCCGCTCTCGGCGCGCTGTCGTCCTCGTCCGCAGCCGAGGGTTCGATCGCACAGACCGTCATCTCTCGGTCACCTCCGGCCACGAAGCTAGTTTTCGTACGCACAGGCGGGGCAGCAGCGCCCCACGGCTTCACACATACGGGTGCACACTCGACGATTCGCCTGAGGAAACGGGGACGGGTGTGCTGGGCGTCGCCTCGCGTGGGCGAGCAGGTACGGCCCCGGGGAACAGGCAGGTAGCCTTTCCCCGTGCCCCGTCTGTCAGAAGTCATCGCCGCGCTGGAGAGCCTGTGGCCCGCCGAGCGGGCCGAGTCCTGGGACGCGGTCGGCACCGTCGTCGGCGACCCCGACCAGGAGGTCGCGCGGGTCCTGTTCGCGGTCGACCCGGTGCGGGACGTCGTCGACGAGGCGGTGAAGCTGGGCGCCGACCTGCTGGTCACCCACCACCCCCTCTACCTGCGCGGCACGACCACGGTCGCCGCGGGCCACTTCAAGGGCCGCGTGGTGCACACCCTCATCAAGAACGACATCGCGCTGCACGTCGCCCACACCAACGCCGACACGGCCGACCCGGGCGTCTCCGACGCGCTCGCCGGGGCCCTGGACCTGCGGGTGGTGGCCCCCCTGGTGCCGGACGCCACCGACCCGAAGGGCCGCCGTGGCCTGGGCCGGATCTGCGAACTGGACCACCCGGTGACCGTCCGCGACCTCGTCGAGCGGGCCGCCGCCCGGCTGCCCGCCACCGCGCAGGGCATCCGCGTCGCCGGCGATCCCGAGGCCCTCGTCCGCAGGGTCGCCGTCAGCGGCGGCAGCGGCGACAGCCTCTTCGACGTCGTACGCGCCGCCGGGGTGGACGCCTTCCTCACCGCGGACCTGCGCCACCACCCGGCCTCCGAAGCCGTAGCCCACAGCCCCCTCGCGCTGCTCGACGCGGCGCACTGGGCCACCGAATGGCCCTGGTGCGAGCTGGCCGCAGCCCAGCTCGACGAGATCTCCGACCGCCACGGCTGGGACCTCCGCGTGCACGTCTCCAAGACGGTCACCGACCCCTGGACCAGCCACTCACCGTCCCTTGGAGCCCCCAACTGAACGCCGCGCCCGCCGACCAGATCCGACTCCTCGACGTCCAGGCCCTGGACGTCCGCCTCCAGCAGTTGGCGCACAAGCGGAAGTCGCTGCCCGAGCACGCCGAGATCGACTCGCTGACCAAGGACCTCACCCAGCTGCGTGACCTGCTGGTGGCCGCGCAGACCGAGGAGAGCGACACCGCCCGCGAGCAGACCAAGGCCGAGCAGGACGTGGACCAGGTGCGCCAGCGCGCCGCCCGCGACCAGCAGCGCCTGGACTCCGGCGCCGTCACCTCCCCCAAGGACCTGGAGAACCTCCAGAAGGAGATCGTCTCCCTCGCCAAGCGCCAGGGCGACCTGGAGGACGTCGTCCTCGAGGTCATGGAGCGCCGCGAGTCCGCGCAGGAGCGGGTCGCCGAACTGACCGAGCGGACCGGCGCCGTCCAGGGCCGGATCGACGAGGCCACCGGCCGCCGCAACGCCGCGTCCGGGGAACTCGAGGCCGAGGCGGCCACGGTCGCCAAGGAGCGCGAGGTCATCGCGGGCACGGTCCCCGCGGACCTGCTGAAGCTCTACGACAAGCTGCGCGAGCAGCAGGGCGGCATCGGCGCGGCCAAGCTGTACGCCCGCAGCTGCCAGGGCTGCCGCCAGGAGCTCGCCATCACCGAGCTGAACGAGATCCGCTCGGCCGCGCCCGACACCGTCGTGCGCTGCGAGAACTGCCGCCGCATCCTGGTCCGCACGGCCGAGTCCGGCCTGTAGCAAGGGGCGCGCGTGGCAAGGGAGTTCATCGTCGAGGCGGACGGCGGCTCCCGGGGCAACCCGGGACCGGCCGGCTACGGCGCGGTGGTCATCGAGGCGGCGACCGGCGAGACACTGGCCGAGGCGGCCGAGTACCTCGGGGTCGTCACCAACAACGTCGCCGAGTACCGGGGACTGCTGGCGGGACTGCGGGCCGCCCGGGAACTCGACCCGTCCGCGAGCGTCCACGTGCGTATGGACTCCAAGCTGGTGGTCGAGCAGATGTCCGGCCGCTGGAAGATCAAGCACCCCGACATGAAGCCCCTGGCGGCGGAGGCGGCGCGGGTGTTCCCCGCGGACCGGGTGACCTACGAGTGGATCCCGAGAGCCGAGAACAAACACGCCGACCGCCTGGCCAACGAGGCGATGGACGCGGGCAAGCGCGGCGAGCGGTGGTCGGCCGCGGGTTCCACGGCGGAGCTCGACGCTCGATCCGCGGCTACGGCGGCGCCCCGTAAGGGACACGGGGCTGAGACATTTGCGGCTCCGCCGCGTGGGCGCGAGCAACCCCCACCGGCTCGCACGGTGACGGCTACCACGGCAGAGGTCGCAGACACCCGCGCCGCACGCGATGCAGCCACGGCCGCTACGCCGGCCTCCGGCTGGGCGGCGCCGGACACGGGCGCCCCCGCCACCTTCGTCCTCCTCCGCCACGGCGAGACCCCCCTCACGCCCCAGAAACGCTTCTCCGGCAGCGGCGGCACCGACCCGGCCCTGTCTCCCGTCGGTCTGGGGCAGGCGCAGGCCGCCGCCGGCGCCCTCGCCCGGCGCGGCACGATCGAGGTGATCCTCGCCTCCCCGCTCACCCGCACCCGGCAGACCGCCGCCGCCGTCGCCGAGCGGCTCGGCCTGGACGTCACTCTCGAGGAGGGGCTCAAGGAGACGGACTTCGGCGCCTGGGAGGGCCTCACCTTCGGCGAGGTCCGCGAGCGCTACCCGGACGACCTGAACGCCTGGCTCGCCGACCCGGAGGCCCACCCGACCGGCGGCGGCGAGAGCTTCGCCGAGACGGCGGCCCGGATCGCGGCCACCCGGGACAGGCTGGTCGCCGCCCACGCGGGCCGTACCGTCCTGCTGGTCACCCACGTCACGCCGATCAAGACGTTCGTGCGGCTCGCCCTCGGCGCCCCGGCCAAGTCCCTGTTCCGCATGGAGCTGTCGGCGGCCTCGCTGTCGGCGGTGGCGTACTACCGGGACGGCAACGCGAGCGTACGGCTCTTCAACGACACGTCCCACCTGCGTCCCTGAGACCCGCCGCGGCCCGCGCCAGCGACTCGACGCGGGCCCAGTCCCGGGCGGCCACGGCATCCGCCGGGAGCATCCAGGTGCCGCCCACACAGCCCACGTTGGGAAGGGCGAGGTACTCCGGCGCGTTCTGCGCGCCGATCCCGCCGGTCGGGCAGAAGCGGGCCTGCGGGAGCGGACCCGCGAGGGACTTCAGATAGGCCGTGCCGCCGGCGGCCTGCGCCGGGAAGAACTTCATCTCCCGCACCCCGCGTTCGAGCAGCGCCACCACCTCCGAGGCGGTCGACACGCCCGGCAGGAACGGCACCCCGGACGCGGCCATCGCGCCCAGCAGCCCGTCCGTCCACCCCGGGCTCACCAGGAACCGCGCTCCCGCCGCCACGCACTCCGTGACCTGGCCGGGCGTCAGCACGGTCCCGGCCCCGACCACGGCGTCCGGCACCGCGCCGGCGATGGCCCGGATCGCCTCCAGCGCGGCCGGCGTCCGCAGGGTCACCTCGATCGCGGGCAGCCCCCCGGCCACCAGCGCCCGCGCGAGCGGTACGGCATCGCCGGCGTCCTCGATCACGACGACGGGGACGACGGGGGCGAGGTCCAGCACGGAGGTGGGCATGGGCGACATCCTGCCGGGGCGATGCACAGCACGCAAAACCCGTTGCATTCTCTGCAACGGATGTCGTCTCCCTGCGTCTCCCTAATGGATCTCGTCCACCAGCACATCCAGCGCCCAGGCCTGCCCCGCCTTCCCCGGTGCCGCCGCCTCCACCTCGTACCCCAGGTCCCGCAACGCCTCCACCAGCTCACCCGGACCACCCGGCGCGATCCCCGCGGTCAGCAGACTCCGTACGATCCGCCCCTTCGTCGCCTTGTTGAAGTGGCTGACCACCTTCCGCGTCGGCGCGTGCAGCACCCGCACGGTCGCCGTCCGCGAGGCGACCTCCCCGCTCGGCTTCCACGCGGCCGCATACGCCGCCGACCGCAGGTCCAGCACCAGCCCCGCCCCGGCCGCCTCCGGCAGCACCTCGGCCATCGACCTGCGCCAGTGCGTCCCCAGCGCACCGAGCCCCGGCAGCCGCACCCCCATCGAGCAGCGGTACGAGGGGATCCGGTCCGTCACCCGGACCGCGCCCCACAGCCCCGAGAACACCAGCAGCGACCGCGCGGCCCGCCGCTTGGCGGCCGTGTCCAGGGAGGCCAGACCGAGGGCGTCGTACAGCACCCCCGTGTAGATCTCCCCGGCCGGCCGCGCACCGGCCGTCCGCAGCTCCGCGTTCTTCGCGACCTCGCCGCGCAGTCCCTCGCTCAGCCCGAGGACCTCACGCGCCTTCTCCTCGTCACCGGCGCACAGGTCGACCAGCTCGGCGAGCACGGCCTCGCGGGCGTCCGTGAGGCCCGGCAGGGACAGCGCCCCGGACTTCAGCGGGGCACCACGTCCCGAGGACGCCTTGCCCTCCGAGGGCGGCAGCAGGACCAGCACACGTACTCCTCTTCACCATCACGCTCTTCGATCGACGCTCCGTGCCAGCGTAGAGCGCCGGACCGGCACGATGTGACTACGCTCGTCGTATGCCCAGCCGCCACATACGCGTCAAGGGTGCCCCCGAGGCGCCCCTGCGGGCCGCGCTCGCCGCACTCCGGGACGACCTCGGCATCCCGGACGACTTCCGGCCCGAGGTCCTCGCGGAAGCCGAGAGCGCCGCGAGATACCCGGCCGTGCCCGCCCACGACGCGACCGACATCCCCTTCGTCACGATCGACCCGCCCACCGCGAACGACCTCGACCAGGCGATGCACCTCTCCCGGCACCAGGGCGGCTACCGCGTCCGGTACGCCATCGCCGACGTCGCCGCCTTCGTCGTACCCGGCGGCGACCTCGACTCCGAGGCACACCACCGTGTGAACACGCTCTACTTCCCGGACGAGCGGATCCCGCTGCACCCCGCCGTACTCGGCGAGGGCGCGGCCAGCCTGCTCCCCGGCCAGACCTGCCCGGCCGTCCTGTGGACCATCGACCTGGACGCGGAGGGCCGGACGCGGACCGCCGACGTCCGCCGGTCCCTGGTCCGCAGCCGGGCCAAGCTGGACTACGCCGGCGTGCAGCAGCGGATCGACGAGGGGACCGCCGAGGAACCCCTCGCCCTGCTCAGGGCTGTCGGCGAAGCGCGCGAACGCCTCGAGGTGGAGCGCGGCGGCATCTCGCTCAACGTGCCGGAGCAGGAGATCGTCGAGTACGACCACACCTACCGGCTCAGCTACCGCGCCCCGCTGCCCGCCGAGTCCTGGAACGCCCAGATCTCCCTGCTCACCGGCATGGCCGCCGCCGATCTGATGCTCACCTACGGCACCGGCGTACTGCGCACCCTGCCCACGGCCCCCGACGGCGCCGTCGCGCGGCTGCGCCGTACCGCCACCGCCCTGCACATCGACTGGCCGCACCATGTCTCCTACGCGGCCCTCATCCGCTCCCTGAACCCGCGCCGTCCCCGCCACGCCGCCTTCCTCCAGGAGTGCACCACGCTGCTGCGCGGCGCCGGCTACACGGTCTTCAGGGACGGCGTGCGGCCCGCGATCAGCACCCACGCGGCCGTGGCCGCCCCCTACGCGCACTGCACCGCGCCGCTGCGCCGGCTGGCCGACCGCTACGTCCTGGAGCTGTGCCTGGCGGCGGCGGCCGGCGAGGCCCCGCCCGACTGGGTGCTGATGGCGCTGGACCTGCTCCCCAAGGAGATGGCCGAAGGCGCGCGGCGGGCCGGCACCGTGGAGCGGGAGAGCGTCGACATCGTCGAGGCGGCGCTGCTCAAGGACCGCGTCGGGGAGGTCTTCGACGGGTGCGTGGTGGAGGTCGAGCCGCATCGGCCGGCCGTGGGGAAGGTCCTGTTGCAGCAGCCCGCCGTCATCGGCCGGATCGAGGCCGGCGCGCCTCTTCCGCTGGGCGAGCGGCTGCCGGTGCGGCTGACCCAGGCCGATCCGGGGACGACGAAGGTCCGGTTCGCGCCCGCGTGAGCTGCCGTTCCGTCGTGAGCTGTCGTACGAGGCCGGTCGCGTCGGCGGGCCGCAACCGCACCACGCGCACCTCACGGGCCCGGCCCAGCAGGGTGAAGTGGGTGACGGGACCGGCCGGTTCGACGGTCACGGAGGTCTGCGAGCCGACGGGCACGTCGAGTTCGCCGTCCGTCCGCTCGTGCCGGTAACGCGTCTCGCGCCGCACGGACTTGATCGCGACCAGCGGGATCCGCAGACCGAGCCGGACGCCGCCCCGGACGTGCAGCGCGTCCGGGGCCAGCAGCTGCGGGTGGACCACGGCGTCTGCGTGCGGGCCGACGACGATGAGGACGTGCAGACGTCGGCGAGCCCGAGGCCCAGCCCGGTCAGCCGCCGGATCCGGGCGAGGGCCACGGCGTGCCGGAGGGTGCGGTCCCGCCCGTACAGACGGTGACGTCGCGGCAAGGTCGGCCGCAGGCTCAGCCGGCTGCCGCGACGAACCAGCGGGTGAGCGCGTCGTCGAGGCCGTCCCCCCGGTCGTCGTCCCCGTCGGCGGCCCAGGCGGCGAACCCGTCGGGCCGCACGAGCAGACCGGTCAGCTCCGGCCGCCCCGGGCAGAGCGCGGTGACGACGTCCACCCGGTCGCCGTACTCCTCGGCGCGGGCCCGCAGCTTGGGGTCGTCAGCGAGGTCGAACAGCACCGCCCGGCCGTCGTGCAGCCGGTCGCCGAGCCGGGTGCCGTCGGAGAACTCCAGGTCAGGGGCGCTCCCGCCGGTCAACGGGTGCTCGCCGGGCAGGTCGTACCGCTGCCGGACGCCGGAGATCTGCCCGACGAGGTAGGTCGTCCCCTCCCGCGTCAGCGCGAGGTCGGTGACGACCCGGCGCAGGGCGCGGGCGTGCCGGTCGGGCCGCATCACGGCGACCTGGGCGCGGGTCCAGTCCAGCACCCAGGCCCCGACCGGATGGCGTTCGGCGGTGTAGCTGTCGAGCAGGGACTCCGGGGCCCGCCCCTGTGCCACCGCCGCGAGCTTCCAGCCGAGGTTCAGGGCATCGCCGAGCCCGAGGTTGAGCCCCTGGCCGCCGAACGGCGAGTGCACGTGCGCCGCGTCCCCGGCGAGCAGCACCCGGCCCCTGCGGTAGGTGCTCGCCTGCCGGGCGTTGTCGGTGAACCGGGTCGAGGAGTGCACCTCGTGGACGGTCACCTCGGGCACCCCCGACACCCGGCGCAGGGCGGCCTGGAGCTCGTCCGCGGTGATGGGCGCGGAACGGTCGGCGGGCGGCCCGTCGAACTCGACGGTCAGGATCCGTCCGGGGAACGGCCCGTTGACGTACGTCCCCACGTCGGTGGTGTTCCACCCCTTCCCCAGCCGCTCGCCCCCGCTCATCTCGACGACCGCCTGGTAGCCGGTGATCTCCGGATCGCTCCCGGGGAAGTCGAACCCGGCGAGCTTGCGGACGGTACTGCGCCCGCCGTCGCACCCGACGAGCCAGCCGGCCCGGACGTCCTCGCCGCCGTCGAGGTGTACGACCACACTCCCGCCGTCGGTGTCGAAGCCGGTCAGCTCCACGCCCCGGCGCACCTCCACGCCGAGCCGCTCGGCGCGGGCGGCCAGGATCCGCTCCAGGTCGGCCTGCGGGACACCGAGACCGACCCGGTCGGCGGGACCGATGTCGGCGAACGCCGGGTCGGAGGCGTCGAACAGGTCCCCGCGCATCATGATCCCGGCGAAGTGCCCGGCGAACTTCGGGGGAGTACGGGCCGCGTCGGCGCCGCGATCCCCGAGGAAGGCCTGCAGCCGCCACCGGTTCCTCTCCCAGGCTTCGGCGAGCTCGGGCAGCAGGCCCCGCCGGTAGAGGGCCACCGCGCCGGCCGTGTTGATGCCGCCCGCCTTGATGGTGACGTCCACCTCGGCCAGCCGCTCCACGACCAGCACCCGGGCCCCGCCGAGCCGCAGCTCACCGGCGAGAAAGAGCCCCACGGGCCCTCCACCGGCCACCACCACGTCGTAGGTCTGTTCTTCGTGATCTTTGCGATCCGTTGCTGTCATGACTTCACTGTAGTCACTAAAAGTTTCGAGCGGCTATAGTTTTCTTGTGATCGATGAGAGCGGGCCAGGGAGCCGACCGGACGGCAGGCCGGGGGAGACCCTGCGGGAGCGCAAGAAGCGGGAGACGCGGCAGCGGATCTCGAACGTGGCGACGGTGATGTTCCGGGAGCACGGCTTCGACCAGGTGACGGTCGCCGAGGTGGCGCGAGCGGCGGGCGTCTCCGCGATGACCGTCTTCAACTACTTCCCGCGCAAGGAGGACCTGTTCCTCGACCGCATCCCGGAGGCCGTGGCGGCCTTCTCCGGGGCGGTACGGGACCGCGCCCCCGACGAGCCCCCGCTCACCGCACTGCGCCGCCTGGCCTTCCGGTTCATCGACGCCGGGCACCCGCTGGGCGGCGTCGGGGAGGGCTTCGAGGGCTTCTGGCCGGTCGTGGCAGCCTCACCGGCGCTGCTGGCACGCGCCCGCGAGGGCGCCGAGGAGGTGGAACGGGCGCTCGCCGGAGCACTCGCCGACGCCGGTCAGGCCGACCCGGAACTGCTCGCGGCCGTGACCGTCGCCGCGTACCGCTCGGTGTGCGTCACCTCCGTGCGGCGCCAACTGGCGGGCGAGCCGTTCCCGCAGGTCGCGCGGGACCACCGGGAGCGGATGGGGGCGGCCTTCGACGCGCTGGAGCGGATGAGGGATGGAACCGACGCCTGAACGCGTTGCACCCTTGACGCGCAGGGGGCCGCACAGGGGGTGCCGGAAGTGGCGGAACAAGCACGGTGGACAAGGGCGCGGCTGGGTCGCTGCGGCCCGCCGCTCGACCTGCTGACGGCGCATTTCGAGCGCCACATCTACGCCCCGCACGCCCATGCGGAGTTCACCATCGGAGTGTGCGTGGGCGGCTCGGAGATCATCGACTACCGGGGCGGCCACATCCGCAACGGCCCCGGCGCGATCGTCGTACTGGCCCCCGGCGAGATGCACACCGGCGGCCCGGCCACCCCGGACGAGGGCTACGCCTACCGTGCCCTGTACGCGGACCCGTCCCTGCTGGCGGAGGGCACCCTGGCCGCCGGCACCCCGCACTTCCGCGACCCGGTCCTGGACGACCCGGAACTGGCCGCTGCCCTGCGCCAGGCCCACACCGACCTCGCCCACTGCCCCGACCCGCTGGAAGCGGAATCCCGCCTCCCGTGGCTGCTGACGGCCCTGTCCCGCCGCCACTCCACGGCCCGCCCCGCGGAGGACCACGTCCCCGGAGCACACGGCATATCCCTCGTCGTCCGGGACAGACTCGCCGACGAACTCACCGCCCCACCGTCCCTCTCCGCCCTGGCGGCCGACCTGGGCCTGTCCCGCTACCAACTCCTGCGGGCCTTCCGTACGACGATGGGGGTGCCGCCGTATGCCTGGCTGGCCCAGTACCGGGTGACCAGGGCCCGCGCCCTCCTGGACTCGGGCGTACGCCCGGCCGAGGCCGCCGCCCTGGTGGGCTTCGCCGACCAGGCCCACCTCACCCGCTGGTTCCGCAGGGTCCTGGGCGTGACCCCGGCGGCCTACCGCAACAGCGTTCAAGACCCGGGACGCTCCTGACCCCGATCCTGTACGCATGACTGCACGAGGCTGGTTCCTGTTCTCCCTCATGGGAGTGATCTGGGGCATCCCCTATCTGATGATCAAGGTGGCGGTGGACGAGGTGTCCCCGTCGACGGTGGTCTTCGCCCGCTGCGCGGTGGGCGCGCTGCTCCTGCTGCCCCTGGCGATCCGCCAGGGAGGCCTGTGGCTGACCATCCGCACCCACTGGCGCCCGATGCTGGCCTTCGCGTGCATCGAGATCATGGGCCCCTGGTTCACCCTCACGGACGCCGAACGCCACCTGTCGAGCTCGACGGCGGGCCTGCTGATCGCGGGCGTACCGATCGTGGGCGTGGTCGCGGCGCGCTGTTTCGGCGACACGGAACACCTGGGCGCACGACGGGTGACGGGCCTCCTGATCGGCCTGGCCGGCGTAGGCGTCCTCACCGTCCCCCACCTGACCGGCGGCGACGCCCGCTCCCTCGGCGAGGTCCTGCTCACGGTCGTCGGCTACGCGACGGCTCCCCTGATAGCGGCCCGACGCCTGAAGGACGTCCCGACCCTGCAGCTCATAGCCCCCTGCCTGACCCTGGCCACGCTGGTCTACGCCCCCGCGGCAGCAGCCACCTGGCCCACGGCCGTGCCCTCCTCAGGAGCCCTCCTCTCCCTCCTGGCCCTGGGCGTCCTGTGCACGGCGGTGGCGTTCGTGGCCTTCCTGGAACTGATCAAGGAGATAGGCCCGACCCGCTCGACGGTGATCACGTACGTCAACCCCGCGGTGGCGGTGGCGGCGGGTGCGCTCTTCCTGAGCGAGAGCTTCACCGCGACGATCGCGGTCTCCTTCGCGCTGATCCTGACCGGCTCGGTCCTGGCGACGATGGCCTCGGCACCGAAAGGGTCCGCCGACCCGGCGCCGGTCCGCCCCGCCCGTCAGTGGCTCCGCCGCGGACCGGCCCCGGCCCCCCGGCCGGAACGAGACGAGGCCGGCGCCCGCTAACATGGTCCACACGGCAGACGAGCCGGGCGGACGGCCGCGTGGAGCCCCCTCACAGGGGCTTCCCGAGGAACGTCCGGGCTCCACAGGGCAGGGTGGTGGCTAACGGCCACCCGAGGCGACTCGCGGGACAGTGCCACAGAAAGCAAACCGCCCAGCACCTCGGTGCTGGGTAAGGGTGAAACGGTGGTGTAAGAGACCACCAGTGCCCAGGGCGACCTGGGCAGCTAGGTAAACCCCACCCGGAGCAAGGTCAAGAGGGGCCGCTGTAAGAGGCGGCCCTGCGGGGACGTTCGAGGGCTGCCCGCCCGAGCCCCCGGGTAGACCGCACGAGGCCGGTGGCAACACCGGCCCTAGATGGATGGCCGTCGCCCCGGCTCCCGCGAGGGACCGGGGAACAGAACCCGGCGTACAGCCCGACTCGTCTGCCGCTCCACCTCCTCACGGGCGGCACGAGCGCACTGGTGACCGAGGGACCCTGGCGACGGACATCTGGGCGTTGGCAGGGCAGACCGCGGGTACACGTCACCACCTGCCGTCACCGCGATCACCGGCACGAGTGTCCGCACCGCCGGGTACCCTCGAACATCGTCAACGCGGCCCGACGGGCTTCCGCTCCACCCAGGTGGAGTCTCGAAGGACATGCCCCCACCCGCACGAGTCTCTTCGTGCTGCCTGGGGGCGGATCGCACGGGCGGCTTATCCCGAACCGACCTAGCGTGCGGTGAGACCTTAAACTCGCCATCTACGAGCCCTAGAACGCAGTGCTTACGTTTCCTCCATGTCTACCAGCGAAGGTCAGTCGTACGAGGCCGTCGAGCGGCTGGCCGCCGGAGTCGGGCTTGGGCAGGCGCTTGACGTGACCGACCCGGACCAGTGGATCGGGCTCGACTTCGGGGTACGCCAACTGGCCTGGCGGCGGCCGGAGTTGTTTCACTCGAAGGCGTCGCGGGCCGGGCGGCGGATGTGGTGGGGGTCGAATGCGGCTAGGGCCGTGGTCACGTGGTCCCGTAGGCCGGATGACGGTGAACTCGCCCTCGCCCTCTGCCATCCCGACGGCCGGATCCGCGAGGCCGCGCTGGAGAAGGCCGGGGGACGGTCCGCCCTGCTCGCGCTGGTCGTCATCCGCTGCGCGGACTGGGTGGGGCCGGTACGTCAACGGGCCCGGGCCCTGCTGGCCGGGACGCCCTCGTCCCGGCTGGCCGCACACGCCGCGCTGATCCTGCGCACCGGCCGTCGCTCCCGGGGCGGATTTGCTCAGGAGTTGCTGACCGAGGAGCTGCGTTCGGGGCCGGCCGGACAGGTCGAGGCGTTGCTCGGCAGTGAGGACCGGGCCACGGCTCGGCTCGCGCACCGGGTGGCCCTCGAGCGGCGGCTGCTCCCTGCCGCGCGGCTCGCCCGGACCGCCGCTCGCCATCGCGACGTCGTCGTGCAGGACCTGTGTGCCGAGGCGGCGGTGGCGGCCCTTGGTGAAGGCGCCTGCGACGGGTTCACCGAGGTCGTGGTGGCGTTGCTCGGGGCCCGGCAGCCTCGGGTCAGGTCGGCGGGGGTGACCGCGCTGCGCCGCACCGGGCGGCACGCCGACGCCGAGCCGTACCTCACCGACCGGTCGGCCGTGGTGCGGGCGTGTGCACGGTGGGTGTTGAGGCAGGGCGGCATTGACCCTGCACCGCTGTACCGCGCTCTGTGCGCCGACCCCGCGGGCCGGCCCGCCGCCGCGGTGGGCCTCGGTGAGTGCGGGGTTCGCGAGGACGGGGATCTGGTCCGGAGACTGCTCGCGCACCCGGCTCCCGGGGTGCGTGCCTTCGCGGTGGCGGGGTTGCGGGCGTTGGACGCGGTGCGCGTCGACGACGTGACGCCGCTCCTGGACGACCCCTCGGCGGCGGTGGTCCGGCAGGCGACCATGGCTCTGCTGCCCTGGGCCGACCGCCTGCCGGAGGAACCGCTGCGCGCCCTCCTGGCCGAGGACCGTCCGCGTCACCAGCGAGTCGCGGCTGTCCGGCTGTTGCGGGCGACCGGGGGGATGCAGGTCCGCGGCGGACGCTCGGTATGCCCGTGTGCGTGAACTGCACGCCCGCGTACGGGAGTTCGATCGTAGGATGTGTCGCGAACGGTTCCCGCCCCCGGTTGAAGGACGTGCGCCTCTCATGAGTGACCCCGCAACGACGCCCGAGCCGGCGGAGCAGGACAAGATCGATACGTCGGTGCCGCACTCCGCGCGTATCTGGAACTACTGGCTCGGCGGGAAGGACAACTACCCCGTCGACGAGCAGGCGGGTGACGCCTACACCGAGGTGTTTCCCGGGATCGTCACCATCGCCCGGAGCAGTCGGGCCTTTCTGCGGCGGAACATCGCCTATCTCGTGGCCGACGCCGGGATCCGGCAGTTTCTCGATGTCGGGACCGGGCTTCCCACCGCGCAGAACACGCACGAGGTCGCCCAGGGGCTCGCTCCCGAGGCGCGGATCGTCTACGTCGACAACGATCCGATGGTGCTCGCCCACGCCCGTGCCCTGCTGACCTCCACCGAGGAGGGCGCGACCGCCTACATCGACGCCGACGTGGCGGAGCCGGACCGCATTCTCGAAGCCGCCGCCGCGACGCTGGACCTCGGGCGGCCCACCGCGCTCATCCTCAGCAACATCCTGGGGCACATCGGCGATCTGGAGCAGGCCCGTTCCATCGTCACGCGGCTGATGGGGGCGCTGCCCTCGGGGAGCTATCTGTCCGTCAACGACGGATCGCGTGGCATCGACCCCGTCTTCGAACAGGCCCAGGACGCCTACAACAGCAGCGGTGCCGTTCCGTACAACCTGCGGTCCATTGACGAGATCACCGCTTTCTTCGACGGTCTGGAACTCGTCGAGCCCGGTGTCGTCTCGGTGACCGAGTGGCGGCCGGAGCCTGGTTCGGGGGTCCCGACGGTCGTCGCCGAGCACGGTGGGCTTGCGCGTAAGCCGTAGCGGTGGAAACGGGAGTGGGCTCAGGCAGCAGGTGGTGCGGGCGGGGTGTCTGGGTCTCGATGGGCGGCTCCGGTGCGCACAACCTTCCGAGGGGCCGCAGGTCTGAGAAGACACACACCTGCGCGAGCTACCAGGGGGGTAGTCATGCGACGGATAGGTACTGCACTGGCCGCGATCATGTTGGCGGGCGGTGGGCTGGTGGCCGGGACGGTGCCGGCGGTTGCCGCGCCGGCGGCTGCCGTCGACTGCGGCGTGTCGTGGGGGAGTCTGGAGAAGAGCGGTGACGCCGATGCCGGGCGGCGGTTGACCGACGTGCGGGCCGGGCAGCACGAGTGCTTCGACCGGCTCGTCTTCGACGGCCTGGGGGCGGGGGACGCGCCGATCGGGTTCACGGTCCGCTACGTCGACGTGCTGCACCAGGACCCCAGCGACGTCGTGGTTCCGATCAGGGGCGGGGCCATTCTGGAGATCTCGCTGTTCTCGCCGCGCTACGACCCGGCCACCGGACAGCCCTACCCCGCGCTTCCGTCCGTCGGCGTCACCGGGTACCGGACCTTCCGGGAGTTCAAGGTCACCGGTGGCTCCGAGGGTTACACCCAGGCCGGACTGGGTGTCCGCGCCCGGCTGCCGTTCCGGGTCTTCCAGACCGCCAACCATCTCGTGGTGGACGTGGCACACACCTGGTGAGCGAAGCGGTCGTACGAAAACGGAATACGGTGCGCGGCGTTCCCCTGTCGTAGGGGGAGCGCCGCGCACCTGTGTCCGTGCTCGTTCGGAGCGGGGTGGCGCCCAACTCCGGTCCCCTTGTGGGTTATGGCGTGGAGCGAGGCAGGTGATTCCTGAACCGGCGTACGCCCCCGTCGTACGTGCGGTGTCACTCCCGGGGGTGAATGGGGTGCCATTCAGGAACCCGTTGGTGGCGTGTGGAGTCCGAACAGGCATGTAACAGGTCTTGTTGTCGGGCACGCGGAGTGCGAGATCTTCCCTATTGCCGGCGCCGCATTCCTGAGCGCACGCGTGCCGGGAGTCCTGGGGCTATAGATTGTGTTTCTGTCCGTACGTGGCCGTCCGACGGGGTTGATGGCGGGACGGCGTGCGGATCGGCGACGGTGATCAGGGATCGCCGCAGGTTGTACCTGATGCGTTTGCGTTGCGCCCGTGACCGGTGGTCGAGGAGCCGTTCGATGTGACGGGAGCGGCACACGCTGCTTCATGTTGGTGTATCAGTCAGGAGTTCCCGGTGCCCGATCCTGTTCCCACGGCATCAGGGATGCCCGAGTCCGGTTCTGGAACGCCGGATATCCCGTCGCAGAACGGGGCTCGCCCGAATGGACGTCGCGGTTCGGGACAGGAGGGCGCGGGACACGACTCCTCCGTGGGCGGTGCATATATCCACAGTCCTGGAACCGGATCGTCGAATGGCCGTTCAGATACTCCGCCCGAAAGCTTTCTGGATTTTCTGGACCGTCTTTCGGAGAGGGTTTTCACAAAGAACGACAAGGCGTGGCCGGCCGTGTTCCAGTTCGCTCTGCTCGTGCTTTTGCTGCCCATGTCACTGGTCGCCGTCATGATGGTGGCCCACGCCGCGGGCGTCCCCGGCTGGGCGATCGCCTCGGGGGCGGTGACATCGGCCGGTGGGGTGGGTGTGGCGACCGTGAGCCGCCGTCGCCACACCGGCCGTCGGTCCGGGCGGTCTAACCGGCGTCAGGGATCGCACCGGCGCCGTTGACGGCCGTGCGCTCGAACTCGCCGGAGGTGGTCCAGGCGGCGGTGCCGGGTGGGCCGCCTGCCGGGCGGCGGGTGCGACGGGTGCGCCGGGTGCGACGCAGCAGGCCCAGGGCCACTGCCAGGGCGGTCGACGCCGCCTCCACGGCCAGGAACACCGCCGTTCGCCCCGAACGGGGCACGGCGAGGGCGGCCGCGGTCGCCAGGGCGAGCCCGAGGACCGTGCACGCGGCGACGAACAGGGCGGACGACGTGGTCCGGCCGGCCTCGGGGCGCGGACGCCGGTGCGCTCCGCCCGGGTGCTGCCCGGAGGAACTGTGCGGAGGGAATCCCTCCGCGCGATCGGTTTCCTGTGCGGTCATCGTGGCCCCCACGGCATCGCCCCTCATCACTTACCGTCACTGTCTAGTTACCCATCATCCAGGGTTCAGGACATGCTGCGCTGGATATCGCCGCATGCAACAACGCGACTTTTGTCCAATGGGTTCTCCCGGCCTGGCGCGGTGGGAACAGTCCGGCCGGTCGGCGCCGTTGCATCGGTGGAGGAAGCGGTGCCGCCCGGGCGGTGAGGATCGGTGTGCTCGGGAGTCTGTCGTCGAGGGGCGCCCGACCGGGTGCCCGCCGTGGACTCGGACCGAGGACTTTCCCAGCAGGAGGACTGTTTCATGAACGACCGACCCTTGACGCTCATGGCCGTGCACGCCCATCCCGACGACGAGGCCACGAGTACGGGAGGTGTGCTCGCGCGGTACGCGGCGGAGGGCATGCGCACGGTCCTCGTGACCTGTACCGACGGCGCTTGCGGTGACGGGCCGGGGGGTGTCAAGCCGGGGGAGCCCGGACACGACCCGGCGGCCGTCGCCGCGCTCCGGCGGCAGGAGCTGGAGGCCAGCTGCGAGATCCTGAAGATCAGCGATCTGGAGATGCTGGGCTACGGCGACTCCGGGATGATGGGCTGGGCCTCCAACGACGCTCCCGGGGCGTTCTGGCGGACGCCGGTCGAGGAGGGGGCCGCCCGGCTGGCGGAACTCATCCGGCAGTACCAGCCCGACGTGGTGGTCACCTATGACGAGAACGGCTTCTACGGGCACCCCGACCACATCCAGGCCAACCGCATCACGATGGCGGCGCTGGAGATGACCGAGTCGGCGTCGAAGGTGTACTGGACGACGATGCCCCGCTCGGCGATGCAGCGGTTCGGCGAGGTCATGCGCGAGTTCGGTGAGGACATGCCGGAGCCGGATCCCGCCGAGGCCGCGGCGCTCGCCGAGATCGGACTTCCCGACGACGAGATCACCACCTGGGTGGACACCACCGGGTTCGGCGGCCAGAAGTTCGACTCCCTGGCCGCGCACGCCAGCCAGGGCGAGAACATCTTCTTCCTGCGGATGGGCAAGGAGAGGTTCACCGAGCTGATGGGTGTCGAGACCTTCGTACGGGTGCACGACACCACCGGCGCGGACCTGCCCGAGGACGACCTCTTCGCAGGACTGCGCTGAACTTCGCCGGGCTGCGGAGAGCCCGGGCTGCGCTGATCTTCGCGGGGCCGCCGACAGCCGCGCTCAGAAGGTGGCCGCCCGGCTGATCGTCGCCCGGATGTGTTTCATCAGGGGCTGGTCGCTCTGTTCGCTGTAGTCGCACAGGGCGATCAGGACGTTCATCTCCGGCATGTAGCCGGCCGCGCAGCCCCGGGGGAGGTCGTAGGGGATGGCCAGATAGCCGTTCAGGGTGCGGGTGGTGCCGTCCTTGGCGGTACTGGTGATGTCGACCGGATCGAACTCCTCGATGCTGCGCTCGCGCATGTCGGAGGGGTTCATGAAGACCAGGGTGCGCAGGTTCCTGACGCCCCGGTAGCGGTCGTTGTCGGAGTAGATCGTGGTGTTCCACTGGTCGTGGGAGCGCATGGTGCCCAGGGCCAGGGTGCCCGGCGGGGGGACGACGTCCGGGAGCGGCGCCGAGGAGAACTCGGCGAGCCCGGAGCCGGTACGGAAGACCAGTTCGCGGGCCGGCTGGCGGATGCGGAAGCCCAGGGGGAGGCGGACCCGGCGGTTGAAGTCCTCGAAGCCGTCCAGGACCTGGGCCATGGTGTCGCGGATGCGGTCGTAGTCCTCGACGTACCACGACCAGGGGGTGGTGGAGTCGGGGAGGGCCGCCCGGGCGACACCCGCGATGACGGCGGGCTCGGAGAGCAGGTGCGGGGAGGCGGGCTTCTTCATGCCCACCGACAGGTGCACCATGCTCATCGAGTCCTCCACGGAGGTGGACTGGACGCCGCCGCGCTGGTGGTCCTTCTCGGTGCGGCCCAGGCACGGGAGGATCAGGGCCCGGCGGCCGTGGACCAGGTGGCTGCGGTTCAGCTTGGTGCTCACCTGGACCGTGAGGTCGCAGGAGCGCAGGGCCTCGTAGGTGGCCCGGGTGTCCGGCGCGGCCAGCGCGAAGTTGCCGCCCATGCCGACGAACACCTTGATGCCGCCGCGCAGCATCGCCTCGATGGTGCCGACGGTGTCCAGGCCGTGCTCCCTGGGCGGGGTGATGCCGCAGACCCCGGCCAGCCGGTCCAGGAACGCCGGTTCGGGCCGGTGGTCGATGCCGCACGTGCGGTTGCCCTGGACGTTGCTGTGGCCGCGCACCGGCGAGGGACCGGCGCCCTCCCGTCCCAGGTTGCCCCGGAGCAGCAGCAGGTTGACGATCTCCCGTACCGTGTCCACGCCGTGCTCGTGCTGGCTCACGCCCAGGCACCAGCTGACGATGGAGCGGTCGGCCTCCCGGTAGATCCGCGCCGCGTGCAGGATGTCGGCGCGGCCGATGCCGGACTGGCGCTCGATCTCCTCCCACGGCGTGGCCTCGCACACCGCGCGGTACTCCTCGAAGCCGGTCGTGTGGCGGTCGATGAACTCCTGGTCCAGAGCCTTGGGGTCGGACGTGGACTGGTCCAGGACCGCCTTGGCGATGCCCCGCATCAGCGCCATGTCACCGCCGATGCGCACCTGGAGGTTCAGGGTGCCGGTGCGGGTCGCGTGGAAGGCGGCCATGTCCACGAAGTCGTGCGGGATGATCGTGCGCCGCGACGCCGCCTCGATCAGCGGATTGACGTGCACGATCCGCGTGCCGCGCCGGTAGGCCTCGGCCAGGGCCGTCAGCATCCGGGGCGCGTTCGACGCCGCGTTCACCCCGATGATGAACAGGGCGTCCGTGGCCTCCCAGTCCTTGAGGTCGACGGTCCCCTTGCCGGTGCCGAGCGAGGCGGTGAGGGCGCGTCCGCTCGCCTCGTGGCACATGTTGGAGCAGTCCGGCAGGTTGTTGGTGCCCAGTTCACGGGCCAGGAGCTGGTACAGGAAGGTGGCCTCGTTGCCGAGCCGGCCCGAGGTGTAGAACGACGCCTGGTTCGGATCGTCCAGCTCCCGCAGCGCGCGTCCGGCCAGCTCGAACGCGTCCCGCCAGCTGATCGGCACGTAGTGGTCCGACCCGGCGTCGTACACCATCGGCTCGGTCAGCCGGCCCTGGTCCTCCAGCGCGAAGTCGCTCCACTCGGACAGTTCGGCGACGGAGTGGGCGGCGAAGAAGTCACGCCCGACCCGCTTGTGGGTCATCTCCCAGGTGACGTGCTTGACCCCGTTCTCGCACAGGTCGAGCCGCAGGCCCTTGGTGTCGTCGGGCCACGCGCAGCCGGGGCAGTCGAAGCCGTTCCCCTCGTGGTTCATCTTCATGATCGCCCGGGGGCCGTCCACGAGCGCGTGTTCCCGCAGCAGGAACTTCGAGACGCTCTTGGCGGCGCCCCAGCCGGCGGCCGGGTGGTGGTAGGGGTGGAAGAACGGCTCCCCCTGCGGCCTCGGCCCCACCCGGGGCTCGGTCTCCTCCCCCGTGCCCCGTCCCAGCCGCTTCGGCTCGTCGTGGGAGGTACTCATGGCTCTCGCCTTCACCGTCGAGAGTGCACGCCGCCGGTCTCGGTGGTCTCCTTTGCCATGCTAGGCACGCCTGTCAGGCCTCGCGAGGGGAGAACGAGGGGCGAGGGCGAGGGCGAGGGAGAGGGAGAGGGAGAGGGAGGAGGGGAGAGGTGGCGAGGGCGAGGGGGGAGCAGGCGGCCGGGCGGTTCGGTCAGGACGCCCCGGGACGTCCCGCGCCCCACCGCTCGTACGCAGCCACCGGCTCCGCCATGCCCAGCACCGGTCTCGTCCACCGGGCCGCCCCGGACCTTCAGCGACGCGATGGGCGCCCGGCTGAGCAGCGCGCCGTACGCGGGGTCCGTGGCCACCGGGTGACGCTTGGCCGGACGTGCCGGGCGGTGATCCAGGCCACGCGTTCGCCCAGGTGCCGGCCGGCCCACTCCGCGCCCGCCCGTTCGTGCGGCAGGCCCGGGTTCGGCGCGCACCCGCTGCGCCCGGCCGATGTCGTGCAGCGCGGCGGCGACCACCAGTTCGTCGTCGGCGCCCGACGCGACCGCGAGGTGGGCGGCCTGGAGAGCGTGGGTGCGCTGGTCGACCGGCTCCCCCCGCAGGGGAGGCCCGTCGGACCGTCGATCGGTTCGGCCGGCCGGTGACTGGTGGGCGCGCTCCCGATTCCTCGGCGTATCTCCCGTTTCCCTGATGTTCCCCGATTTCTCCGGGTCGCCGGGTCGCCGGTCGTTCTCACGCCGGGAACGGTGTCCGCCCCACTCGTCCGGACAATGTGTCGTCGGCCGATCGCCCCGACCCGGAAAATGAAAGTCCGGACAGCCACGTCGTCCCCAGGAGCCCCGCCATGCCCGACACCGCCGGTGCCCACGACCAGTTGACGGCTCGTCTCGCCGGCCACACCCGGGCCTTCGAGAAGCTCTTCGCGGAGTACTTCGACTCCCTGGACGACGCCCTGGACACACCCTCGTTCAGCAGGTTCACCCCGGAGTGCCTGCGCCTGCTGAGGGAGCTGTCGCTGCGCGGCGGGAAGCGGATCCGTGTGGTGATCCTCCACGAGGCGGCGCGCCTGGTGACGGACGGCCCGGTGCCGGGACTGGAGCAGGCGGCCCTGAGCCTCGAACTGCTGCACAGCCATGGCCTGATCCACGACGACCTCATCGACGACAGCCCCACCCGCCGGGGCGGTCCCTCCACCTACTACGCCTACCGGGAGCGGTTCCCCGGCCACCCCCGGATCGCCCTCGGCCTCACCGTGCTCGCCGGGGATCTGGCGCTGGCCCTGTCCCTGCGGGCCCTCCTCGACGCGCGGGCCGCGCCGCCGGTGCGCCAGGCCATGATCGAGGAACAGACCAGGGCGGCGGCGGAGACGTTCCTCGGGCAGATCGTCGACCTGGAGCGCGATGTCACCGGCGGCCTCCCGGACACCGAGGTCATCGACGAGGTGGCGGACTACAAGTCGGCCCGCTACTCGCTGCTCGCGCCCCTGCGGCTGGGCCTGCTCGCCGCCGGGGGCTCGCCGGTGCGCCACGAACGGGAGTTGAGCCGCTACGCACGCCTGGTGGGCATCTGCGCGCAGATGCGGGACGACTACCTGGACCTGTTCGGGGACGGCGAGGTGATGGGCAAGGCGACCGGAACGGACATCCGCGACGGCAAGCGCAGTTACGTGGTGGCCGCGCTGCTGTCCCCGTCCGACGGCCTCGGTGGCGCGGAGCGGGCCGTGCTGGAGACGGCGCTCGGCGACCCCGCCTGCACCGCGGGGACGATCGACACGATCCGGGAGATCGCCGAGGCGCGTGGGGTGGGCGGGCGGCTACGGGCACGGATGCGTGATCACGCCGAGCAGGCCGCCCTGGTGGCCGGTGGCTGGCGGGCGCACTGGCGGGGCGAGGCGGTCGACTTCTTCACGCTGCTGCCGCACTGGAGCGTCGAACGCTCCCACTGAACCCGCCCGGCCGCGGTACCGACACGCCCGCCCGGCCCGGAGGGTTCGTCCGGCGCCCCGGGTCCCAGGGCGCCCCGCCGAGGCGGGACGCCCGGCCGCCGCCCCGGCGTGGCTCGGCCGGTGTACGGGTCGTCAGGAGGACGGCCGGCGTCGGGCTACACGGGTGTGTGGCCCTCCAGATAGACGCGGACGGGTGCGGGAAGCCCCGTGCCGACGGCTTCCGTGAACGGGGACCACCTGAGGTGCTCCGCGCCGAGCCGCGCCTCCGCCGACGGGGTCTCGGACAGCAGCCGGCACACCACGAAGGAGTGCGCGTCCGGCGCGGCCGTGTCCGCCGCCGGCCGCAGCAGCGTCGAGCCGTCGACGAGGTAACCGGTCAGCTCGTACACCAGCCGCGCCGCAGTGGCCGTCGCGGATTCCGCCGGTTCGGGAGCGCCCGACGGCAGTTCCCAGCCGTGCTGCCCGTTCACCAGCAGCACCCGCCCGTTGTAGACGACGACCGCCTCCACCACGCCCGCGGCGGCCTGCTCCGAGATCATCCCCACCCCTGCCCTCCCGTCGCGCCGGTCGACGCGACGCATCCTTCCTACCCTGGTCACACCGGCTCACGCCGTGCGGCCGGCGCGGTCAGCCGCTGACGATGCCCACGACCAGGTTGATGGCGGTGGCGAGAATGCCGGTGCCGAAGACGTAGGACAGCAGCGTGTGACGCAGCACGATCGCCCGGATCGCCGAACTCGACACATCGGTGTCGGAGACCTGGTAGGTCATCCCGAGGTTGTAGCTGAAGTAGAAGAAGTCCTGGTACGCCGGCGGGTCGTCCGAGTTGAAGTCGATACCGCCCCCGGACTCGTAGTACACGTAGGCATAACGGGCGGCGTACATCAGGTGCAGCGCGCCCCAGGCCGTGAAGACCCCGCACAGGGCGAGAGCCGCCGCCACGTGACCGGGGTCGGACCTGCCGCGCAGGAGCAGCAGCACGATGGCGGCCAGCGCGCACAGGGCCACCGCGACCACCACGGGTTCCTCGGTGCCGGGACGGAAGTCCTCACGCCGCGCATTGCGGTGGGTGGCCGCGGCGTCCATCGGCAACAGCACCGCCCAGCCCGTCAGGACGAAGGCCAGTTCCGTCGTGGCGATCGCGGCCAGCGCCCCGAGTGCTCCGTCGGCCGCCAGCGCCACGGCCACGCCGGCCACCGCTCCGACGACCGCCGCGACGGTGAGGCGGGGCACGGCGTCCAGGGGCAGGGAACGTCTCATGCGTCGTCACGGTAGTGGCGTCGTCGCCCCCGGGCCCAGCGAGCGTGCCGTCACCCCCGCCAGGTGGCGTTCGAAGACGGCGCGGGTGTCCGGCGTCAGCGTCCGCAACGCCACCAGCGCCGTGATCACCACGTCGCACAGCTCGCCCTGTACGTCGTCCCACGTGTGGCTGACACCCTTGCGGGGGTTCTGGCCGGTCGCGCCGATCACCGCCTGGGCGACCTCGCCGACCTCCTCGGTCAGCTTCAGCATCCGCAGGACGAGGCCGGTGTCGCCGTCGTGCACGCGGTGGGTCTCCAGCCAGGTCCAGAGGTCGTCGATGGCGGCCCATACGTCCGCGGGCGGGGTCGGCTGCTGCGTCATGACGCCGTAGCCTGCCATGCCCCGCCCCCCGCTCACCGCGCCGCGGTCACTGCTCGAACAGCGCCTCCTGCTCGCCCTCCCGCCGCCGCACCCGCTGGTTCCGGGCTCCGACCACGGCCGCCGTGACCGCCGCCGTCACGCCCAGTGCCACCGGGACCATCCAGCCCCGGTCGAAGACGTGCCCGAGCGTGTGGTCCAGGGAGAGCCGGCCGGGCCCGGTGACCGACAGGCCCGCGGCGGTCAGGCCCAGGCTCGCCGCGTGCTCGTAGCCGCCCTCCGCCGCGAAGAAGCCGTTCGGCAGGTGCAGCGCGGCCGCGCCCGCCATCGCACCGGCCGCCGCCGCCCCCGCCGCCGGGGTCGCCAGGCCCAGCGCCAGCAGGGAGCCGCCACCCGCCTCCGCCAGTCCGGCCGCCAGCGCGCTCTGCCGCCCGGGCGCGTACCCGACCGACTCCATGAACTGTCCGGTGCCCTCGACGCCGCCCCCGCCGAACCAGCCGAACAGTTTCTGCGCGCCGTGTGCCGCCAGCACGCCGCCGGTCCCGAGCCGGAGCAGCAGGCCCACGTCACGTCGGTCGTAGCAGGTCACGGCGGCTCCTCGGGAAGCGGACGGATCAGATCTCCACCGTCGCACCGGGCCACCCGGGTGGCCCGCCCTCACCGCCGTTCGGGTGGCGGGTCCCCGGCCGCGGTGTGACGCTGACTCGCATGACGATCAAGACAGCCAAGCTCAGCGACCCGGCGGTCCGGGCCTTCGTCACCGCCGTCAACGCCAACGACCGCGAGCGCCTCACGGAACTCCTCACCGCGGACGCGACGATGGCGGACGACGGCTCCGACCGGGACCTCGACGAGTGGATCGACCGGGAGATCTTCTCCTCCAACGGTCACCTGGACGTCGACAACGAGTCCAACGGCGGCCGTTCCCTGCTCGCCCACTACCGCAACGACACCTGGGGCGAGATGGTCACCCGCTGGAACTTCACGGTCGAGGACGACGGCCGCATCTCCCGCTTCGAGACCGGGCAGGCCTGACGACAGGTCCGGCAACAGGTCCGGCAACCCCCCTTGTCCTCGTGTGCACTTCAACTCCTACCGTCCCGGGCATGGACAGCTACCGCACCACCAGGACCCTGGGACGTTCCGGCATCGAGGTCAGCGCGCTCGGCTTCGGCTGCTGGGCCATCGGCGGCGAGTGGCAGGACGCGGGCGGGCAGCCGCTCGGCTGGGGGAAGGTCGACGACGAGGAGTCCGTACGGGCCGTGCACCGCGCCCTCGACCTCGGCGTCACCTTCTTCGACACCGCCGACACCTACGGCGCCGGGCACAGCGAGCGTGTCCTCGGCCGCGCCCTCGGCAAGCGGCGGGACGAGGCCGTCGTCGCCACCAAGTGGGGCAACGTCTTCGACGAGCACAGCCGCACGCTCACCGGCAGCGACGACTCCCCGGCCCATGTCCGCCGTGCCCTCACCGCCTCCCTGCGCCGTCTCGGCACCGACCACGTCGACCTCTACCAGCTGCACCTCTCCGACGCCGACCCGGCTCGTGCCGCCGAACTGCGCGACGTCTGCGAGGAGTTGGTGACGGAGGGACTGATCAGGGCGTACGGCTGGAGCACCGACGACCCGGCCCGCGCGGCCGTCTTCGCCGAGGGCCCGAACTGCGCGGCCGTGCAGCACACCCTCAACGTGCTCCAGGACGCGCCCGAACTCCTGCGAACAGCGGCCGACCTGGACCTCGCCGCCGTCAACCGCAGCCCGCTCGCGATGGGGTTGCTAGGCGGGCGGCGGGCGGCGGCCGGTGCGGGGGACATCCGGAGCAGGCCGCCGGCCTGGCTGCCCGGGTTCGGGGACGGGACCGGGGCCGATCCCGAGTGGGTCGCGCGGATCGACGCGCTGCGGGCCGTCCTGACCAGCGGCGGCCGGACCCTCGCGCAGGGTGCCCTCGGCTGGATCTGGGCGCGCAGCCCGCGTACGGTCCCCATCCCGGGCTTCCGGTCCGTCGCACAGGCCGAGGACAACGCCGGAGCGATGGCGAAGGGGCCGCTCACCGCCGGACAACTGGCCGAGATCGACCTGCTGCTCGGACGCTGAACGGCCGCCGCGGACGCGGTGGCGACCCCGTCAGTGGCCCGGTCCGCCGCCGTACTGCCGCTGCGCGTACGGCTGCCGGCCGTACCCCTCGGCCTGCCGGCCGTACCCCTCGGCCTGCCGGCCGTGGTCGGCAGCCTGCTGGGCGTACTGCGGTCCGTGCCCCTGTCCGTGACTCTGCCCGTGGCTCGGTCCGGGGCCCTGTTCGGTGAGGGTGATCCGGCCGGCCCCGATGGTGGCCAGGCGCGGGGCGCGGCGGGCGATGGAGGAGTCGTGGGTGACCATGACGAAGGTCAGCCGGTACTCGTGCCACAGGCCCTCCAGCAGGCCCATGATGTCGTCCCGGGTGCCCTCGTCGAGGTTGCCGGTGGGCTCGTCGGCGAGCAGCACCCTCGGCTTCTTCACCAGCGCGCGGGCGATGGCGACCCGCTGCTGCTGGCCGCCGGAGAGCTCCGCGGGGGCGTGGGTGAGGCGCTCGCCCAGGCCCACCGAGCGCAGCGCCTCCGCCGCCCGCTCGCGCCGCTCGGCCGGCTTCACGCCGAGCGGCACCAGGGCCGTCTCGACGTTCTCCCGCGCGGTCAGCGTCGGGATCAGGTTGAACGACTGGAAGATGATGCCGATCTTCTCGGCCCGCAGCCGGGTCAGCTTCGCCTCGCTGATCCGCGCGAGGTCGACGCCGTCCAGCTCGACACCGCCCTCGGTCGGCCGGTCCAGGCCGCCGACCATCTGGAGCAGCGTCGACTTGCCGCCGCCGGTCGGGCCCTGGATGACGAGCTGGTCGCCGTCCTCGATGGTCAGGTCGATGCCGCGCAGCGCCTCGACCGTCTCCTTGCCCCGGGTGTAGCGCTTGGTGACTGCGGTGAGTCTGTACATGGGTTCTCCACTGGGTGGTGAGCGGCGCGGGGCGCCGCGTCCCGGGGGATCGGAAGCGGCGCCCCGGTCCGAGGGGGCTGGCGGTGTTACGAGACGCTGCGCAGGGCGTCGGCCGGGCGCATCCGGGAGGCGCGCCAGCCGCCCATCGCGCCGGCGATCAGACCGCCGGTGACCGCGAGGCCGACCGCGAGCGCGATGGTGGTGAGGGAGACCGGCGCGCTCAGCGCGATCTCCGTGGTGTTCTGGGCGGCCTGCCGGCCGGGGCCGCCGCCCATGCCGCCAGCGCCGCCCGTGCCGCCCAGCTGGGCGGTCAGCTTGGGGCTGATCGCGGTCACCGTGTAGGCCGCGCCGACGCCGAGGGCGATACCGAGGGCGCCCCCGATCAGGCCGTTGACCATGGACTCGCCGACGACCTGCCGGGTGACGTTCCCGGAGGGCCAGCCCAGCGCCTTCAGGGTGCCGAACTCACGCACCCGGCGGGAGACCGTGGAGGAGGTCAGCAGTGCCGCCACCAGGAAGGCGGCCACCAGGACGGCGACGGACAGCCACTTGCCGACGCTGGTCGCCAGGCTGGAGGCGGTGGAGAGGGAACCGGAGACGGTGGACGCCAGGTCCGCGGAGGTGGTGACCGTCGTACCGGAGATGTCGGCCGTGATCTCCTTCTTCACGGCGGTGATCTGCTGGGAGCCGGTCGCCCTGACGTAGACCGTGGTGACCTGGTTCTTCGCGTCGCCGAGGGTCTGCGCTGCCTTCAGCGGCACGAACACGTCGGTGTCGGACTCGCTGCTGTCCGGGGTCGCGATGCCGATGACGGTGAACCTGGTGCCGGAGATCTTGAAGGTCGAGCCGACCTTGTACTTCTTCTCCTTGGCGTACGACTTGCCGACCACCGCGGCCTTGGCGCCGGTCTGCGACGAGGTGAAGGTCCTGCCCGAGGTGATCTTCATCGGGGAGAGCGGGCCGAGGTCCTGGTGGACCACGTCGACGCCGACGACGGAGTAGCTGTTGACGTTGAAGTCGGCGCCGCCGCCCCGCACCTGGGGCTGGCCGGTGGAGGTGCCGCCGCCCGGCCGGCCCTGGCCGCCGCTGTTGCCGGTGCCGCTGGAGCTCTGTGCCTTGCCCTGGGTGAAGGAGCCGTCGACCCCGGTGACGTTCAGGGAGAGCGCTCCGACCGCGCTCTCCACGCCCTTCTGCGCGGCGACCCTGGCGACCAGGGCCGACTTCAGGGTCTGACCTCCCTGCGTCATCACCCGGTCCGAGCTCTGCGTGGAACTGCCGCTGGACTGGGCGTCGAACGTGAAGTCGGGGCCGCCGGAACTGCCCGAAGTGGGTGCCGCACGGGCCTTGGTGACCGTCATGTCGGTACCGAGGCCGTACAGCGACTCGAGGACCTTGTCCTGCGCCTGGGTCATGCCTGCCGACACCGAGTTGACCGTGATGACCAGGGCGATTCCGAGCGCCAGACCCAGTGCGATGACCAGGGCCGCCTTCTTTCTGCGGCCCAGTTCGCGCTTGAGACAGATGCCAAACATCCCGTTCCTCGAAGGTTCTTGGCGCCCGCTGTGGGCGCTGCCTCAAGCTAGGGAGAAACCTTTGAGTCACACTGGGCAAAGGATGTGTCAGAGCTGAGAAAGCCCGTAGTCTCATCAAACTTTCATAAGACAGCAAATTCCTCGCGTGCCGGAGGGGACCACCCGGGAATCGGATGTTCGATTCGGTGTACCGTCCCCGGGTGCGCGATTCCTCTCGGCTGACCAGGCGTGCCGTCCTCGGACTCACGGCCGCCGCTCTTCCCCTCTCCACGGCGACCCCTGCCTCGGCCGCCACCGTCATAGGGGGCGAACGCCTTGCCCGCGGCGGCGTCCAGGTGCGGGGGGCCACCGGTCTCCCCAAGAAGATCACCGCCCATGCCTGGCTGCTCGCCGACTGCGAGAGCGGGGAGGTGCTGGCCTCCTGCGACGCGCACCGGCGCCTGGCGCCCGCGTCCACCCTGAAGATGCTGTTCGCGGACACCGTGCTGAAGAAGTTCGACCGGACCGAGCGCTACCGGGTCAAGGACAGTGACATCTCCGACGTCCCGGCCGGCTCCAGCCTGGTCGGCATCAAGCCCGGTATCACCTACACCGTCGAGCAGCTGTGGCAGGGCGTCTTCCTGCGCTCCGGCAACGACGCCGTGCACGTCCTCGCCCACATGAACGGCGGCGTCGCGAAGACCGTCGCCGAGATGCAGGCCAGGGCGGCCGACCTGCAGGCCCTGGACACCCATGTGGTCAGCCCGGACGGTTTCGACCACCCCGGCCAGCTGTCCTCCGCCTACGACCTGACCCTGTTCGCCCGGCACGGGCTGAGGGACGACGACTTCCGGGGCTACTGCGGCACCAGGACCGCCGACTTCCCGGCCGGGGGCAAGAAGACCTTCCAGATCCAGAACACCGACCGTCTGCTCACCGGTTCCTGGGGACTGGGCGTCTACAAGGGCCTGTTCGGCGTCAAGAACGGTTACACCAGTCACGCCGGCAACACCTTCACCGGCGGTGCCACCCGGGGCGGCCGCACCCTGCTGGTCACCGTGATGCACCCCGACAGCGGCAGCAACGCCGTGTACGAGGAGACCGCCGCCCTGCTCGACTGGGGCTTCGGGAAGGGGAGTTCGGCGCAGGCGGTGGGCATGCTGGTCGACCCGCTGAGCGAGGGCGGTGCGGGCGCGAGTCCGTCGCCGTCGAAGGGTGCGGTGGGCGCGGGAGCACCCGGGACGCGGGCGGCCGGCAGCGGGTCCTCCGGTGCCTCGCCGTGGCTGTCCGTGGGCGGCGCGGCAGGCGTGCTGGCACTCGCGGGCGCCGGCGCCTGGGGTCTGCGCGGGCGGCGGACGGCGAAGGCCGCGGCACAGGGGGCCGGTCCGGGCGACGCGCAGGGGAGTTGACGTCACGCGGCAGCCGTCCCGCCCACCGGTGCGTACCCGCGGTCCCGCACGGGTCCACCCCCACCCGGTCCGGTGGGACGGCTGCCGCCTCCCCCCTCGATTTGGTTCGGCGGAACACCAGAGCTTCAACTGTGAAGTTCTGGTGGAGGAAAGTTGAGCATAGGCGCGTTACCGGCCGCAATACCGCGGACGTCGGAATTCCGCTTGTGCAGGTTGCGAAGACCGGGGCTGAACGGAGGTTCAGCCGCGGCCCACGTACGGCATCGCCGTCGCCAGCACCGTCGCGAACTGCACGTTCGCCGCCAGCGGGAGCTCGGCCATGTGCCGTACGGTGCGCGCCACATCGGCCACGTCCATCACCGGCTCCGGGGCGATCTCCCCGCTCGCCTGGAGGACGCCGGCCCGCATCGCGGCCGTCATGTCGGTGGCCGCGTTGCCGATGTCGATCTGCCCGACCGCGATGCCGTACGGCCGCCCGTCCAGGGACAGGGACTTGGTCAGCCCCGTGAGGGCGTGCTTGGTCGCCGTGTACGCGACGGAGCGCGGGCGGGGCGTGTGCGCCGAGACGGACCCGTTGTTGATGATCCGCCCGCCCTGCGGCTCCTGGTCCTTCATCTGCCGGAACGCCGCCTGCGCGCACAGGAACGCCCCGTTGAGGTTGGTGTCCACGACGTGCCGCCACGCGTCGTAGGCGAGTTCCTCCACGGGCACCCCGCCGGGCCCGAACGTCCCCGCGTTGTTGAACAGCAGGTCCACCCGCCCGAACCGGGTCACGGCCGCCGCGAACAGGGCGGTCACGTCCTCCGGCCGGGCCACGTCCGTGCGTACGACGAGCGCGGCGCCCTCGGGCGCGAGCGCCGCCGTCTCCTCCAGGGTCCGGGGCCGGCGGCCGGCCAGTGTCACCGACCAGCCGGCCCGTAGCAGCTCCACGGTCACGGCCCGTCCGATACCGGAACCGGCGCCGGTGACCACGGCGGTCTTCGATTGCTTGGCATCCATGGGGTGGCAGCGTAGGCGCTCCGCTGGGGAGGGCCGTGATCGGCCGTCGGTCGGCCGCGGCGCCGTCGTGGCTCGGCGCGCCCGCGCGGCGGAGCCGCACATCGGATACGTCCCGCGCCCCTTTCAGGGGCGTTCGTAGTCGACGCCGATCTGGTCGCGGAGGGTGTCCAGGGTGCGCATGACGGCGAGGGTGCCGTCGAGGGGGACGAGCGGGGACTCCTTCTCGCCGGCCCGCAGGGCGCGCATCACCTCCCGGGCCTCGTGGCGGAACGTGTTGCGCGGGCCGTCGGCCGGGTCCAGGACGAACTCCTCGGGATCGCGGCCGTCGCGGTGCAGGACGAAGCGTTCGGGGTTGAAGAACCCGTCCGGGACGTCGATCCGGCCCCGGGAGCCGGTGACCGACGCGGTGGTGCCGGTGCCGCCGACGATGGAGCAGTGCACCATCGCGAGAGCACCGCTCTCCCAGGAGAGCAGCGCACCCGTCTGGAGATCGACGCCCTCCGCCGAGAGCATCGCTCGCGCCGACAGCCCGTCCGGCTCGCCCAGCAGCAGTTGCGCGAACGACACCGGGTACACCCCCAGATCGAGAAGCGCGCCCCCGCCCTGCGCCGGGTCCCGCAGCCGGTGCGCCGGCGGGAACGGCCCCTCCAGGCCGAAGTCCGCCTGCACGGTCCGTATCTCGCCGATCGCCCCGTCCGCGACCAGCGTCTTCAGCCGGCGCACCAGCGGATTGCAGTACATCCACATCGCCTCCATCAGGAAGCGGTCGTGCTCCTTGGCCAGCGCCACCAGTTCCGCGGCCTCGCGGACGTCGATCGTGAACGCCTTCTCGCACAGCACGTTCCGCCCGGCCTCCAGGCACAGCCCGGCCGCCGCCCGGTGCGCCGAGTGCGGGGTGGCGACGTACACGACATCGATGTCCTCGTCCCGGGCCAGCGACTCCCAGTCGCCGTACGCCCGGCCGATCCCGAACCGCTCCGCGAACGCCTCCGCGGACTTCGCCGTCCGCGAGGCGACCGCCGTGATCTCCGCGTCCGGCAGATCCACCAGGTCCGCCGCGAACGCCGCCGCGATCCCGCCGGTCGCCAGGATCCCCCAGCGCACCTTCTGCTCAGCCATCCCGGCAGCCCCACCCTCGCTCATGTGTTTCCCGGCAGTACGTACGAGCTGAGAGCATAGGCGGCGGACATCGGGGTTCATCAAGAGCGGATCCGCGGACCGAGACCGCCGGGAACCGGAGGAGCGGGGGGACACATGCGCCAGATGCCGGAGCGGCCGGCACCGCCGACGCCGGACGCCCAGGACACCGCCGCGCCCCCCACGGCCACCCCCACCGCCCGCCGGGCCGGCCTGCTGCTGGTGCTGGTCCTCGGCGCGCTCACCGCGACACCCCCGCTGGCCATGGACATGTACCTCCCGTCCCTGCCCGAGGTCACCCGCTCGCTGCACGCCCCCGCCGCGACCGTCCAGCTCACCCTCACCGCCTGCCTCGCCGGCATGGCCCTCGGCCAGCTGGTCGTCGGCCCGATGAGCGACCGCTGGGGCCGCCGCCGCCCGCTGCTGGCCGGCCTCGCCGTCTACGTCGCCGCCACCGCCCTGTGCGCGCTGGCGCCGAACGTCGGGACGCTGGTCGCCTTCCGCCTCGCCCAGGGCCTCGCCGGCGCCGCCGGCATCGTCATCGCCCGGGCCGTCGTACGCGACCTCTACGACGGTGTCGCGATGGCCCGCTTCTTCTCCACCCTGATGCTGGTCTCCGGGGCCGCCCCCATCATCGCCCCGCTGATCGGCGGCCAGATCCTGCGGGTGACGGACTGGCGGGGCGTGTTCGTCGTCCTCACGGCCGTCGGCGCGGTCCTCGCCGCGGTGGTGTGGACGAAGCTCCCGGAGACCCTGCCGGCGGCCGGCCGGCACGCCGGGGGAGCGGCCGCCGCCGTCCGCGCCATGCGCACCCTGCTAGCCGACCTCCCCTTCACCGGCTACCTGCTCGCGGGCGGCTTCGCCTTCGCCGCGCTGTTCGCCTACATATCGGCCTCGCCCTTCGTCGTCCAGGAGATCTACGGCGCCTCCCCGCAGACCTTCAGCCTGCTCTTCGGGCTCAACTCGGTCGGGCTGGTCATCGCCGGGCAGATCAACGGCAAGGTGCTGGTCGGCCGGGTCAGCCTGGACAAGGTGCTCGGCGCGGGCCTGGCCGTGACCGTGCTCGCCGCGACCGCCCTGCTCCTCATCGCGACCGGGGTCTTCGGCCCGGTCGGTCTCGCCCCCGTCGCCACGGCCCTGTTCGTGCTGATGTCCGCGATGGGCTTCACCCTTCCCAACGCCCAGTCCCTCGCCCTGCTGCGCACCCGGCACACCGCCGGAACCGCGTCCGCGCTGCTCGGGACCTCCTCGTTCCTGGTCGGCGCGGTCGCCTCGCCGCTGGTGGGGATCGCCGGGGAGAGAACCGCCGTGCCCATGGCGATCGTCCAACTGGCCGGGACACTGGTGGCGCTGGCCTGCTTCATGGGAATGTGCCGTCCCTGGACATCACGTGGGAACACACGTGCGGGGATGGAGGGAGCAGGGAGCTGAGCGTACCGAGACTGCGCGTCGAGACACCCGAACGGGCCGGGCTCGACCCCGCGGAACTCAGGCACCTCGCGCGCGAAGTGCATGCCCTCACCGAGGGTGAGCGGCCTTGGGCGGCCGGGGCCGTGGTGGTCGCCGGACGCGGTCCCGTGATCGCCGTCCAGCAGGCGGCCGGCTGGGCGGTGCGCTGGTCCGCGTACGACCCCGAGTCGGACGCCGGTGTCGAACTGCCGCGCGCCGCCCGGGTCCCGATGACCGTCGACACCCCCTTCGACCTGGCCTCCCTCACCAAACTCTTCACCGCGGTCGCCGCGGTGCAGCAGCTCGAACGCGGCACCCTCGGCATCGACGCCCGGGTCGGCGCCTACCTCCCCGACTTCGGGGCGGCCGCCCTCCACGGCATCACCGTCCGCCAGCTCCTCACCCACACCTCCGGCCTGCGCCCCGAACTCCCCCTCTACGACTGTCCCGACGACGCGGCCCGCCTCGACCTGCTGCGGGCCGAGGCCCCGAGCAGCGCGCCCGGCGCCTACCGCTACTCGGACCTCAACATGCTCCTCCTGCAGTGCGTCCTGGAGCGGATCACCGGCCGCACCCTCGACGTCCTGGTCCGCGAGGGCATCACCCGCCCGCTCGGGATGACCGCCACCGACTTCGGCCCCTGCCCCGGGGCGGTGGCCACCGAGGACCAGCGGCGGCCGTGGGCCAAGGCGGACCGGGGGATGCTGCGGGGCGTGGTCCACGACGAGAACGCCTGGGCGCTGGGCGGGGTGGCCGGGCACGCGGGCCTGTTCTCCACGGCCCGGGACCTGGCCGTCTTCTGCCGGGCGCTGCTGGCCGGCGGTGCGTACGGTCCGGCGCGCGTCCTCGGCCCCGACTTCGTGGACCTGTTGCTGGACCCGCCCGGTCTGGGGTTCCTGGTGGACCAGCGGTGGTTCATGGGCGAACTCGCCGGCCGGGGCGCGGCCGGGCACACCGGGTTCACGGGGACGAGCCTGGTGCTGGACCGGGCGACGGACACCTTCCTGGTCCTGCTGGCCAACACGGTGCACCCCCGTCGCCGCCCGGGCGGCAGCGCCCCGCGTGCGGCGGCGGCGACCCGGCTGGCGAGGGCGGTGTTCCTCAGCCCGGGGGTGTGAGGGCGGACCCGGCCGGGGCGCGGGCCGGCCGGCCCTGCGACCGTGGGGTCCGGCCGCCCCTACAATCGCCGGGTGAACCACCCCGCATCCCCGGCCGACCGGCTCCGTGCCACGCTCGCCGAACTCCTCGACGGCCTGCCCCCGAAGCAGGCCGCCGGAGCCGTCGAGCGGCTGATCGCCAACTACCGGGGGGCCACCCCGACCGACGCGCCGATCCTGCGGGACCGGGCCGACGTGGTGGCCTACGCGGCCTACCGGATGCCGGCCACCTTCGAGGCGGTACGGGCGGCGCTGGCGGCGTTCGCCGACGCGGCGCCGCAGGGCTGGGCACCGGGGAGCCATGTCGACGTCGGGGGCGGGACGGGCGCGGCGACCTGGGCGGTGACCGACATCTGGGCCGGCGTACGGCCGGTGACGGTCCTCGACTGGGCCGAGCCGGCGCTGGCCCTCGGCCGGGAGATCGCCGCGGCCAACCCGGAACTGCGGGAGGCGGTGTGGCAGCGCTCCCGGATCGGAGCGGCGCTCACCATCGAGAGCACCGATCTGGTCACGGTGTCGTACGTCCTCAACGAACTCGACGAGGCCGCTCGTACCGCGCTCGTCGACGCCGCCGCGACCGCCGCGCGGGCCGTCGTCATCGTCGAGGCCGGCACCCCGGCGGGCTACGCCCGGGTCATCGAGGCCCGCGACCGCCTGGTGGCCGCGGGGTTCCGGGTCGCCGCGCCCTGCCCGCACAGCGCCGCCTGCCCGATCGTCCCCGGCACCGACTGGTGCCACTTCTCGGCCCGGGTCAGCCGCTCCTCGCTGCACCGCCAGGTCAAGGGCGGGTCGCTGGCGTACGAGGACGAGAAGTTCAGCTATGTGGCGGCCACCCGCCTCCCGGCCGCCCCGGCGCCGGCCCGGGTGGTCCGGCGCCCGCAGATCCGCAAGGGCCAGGTCCTCCTCGACCTGTGCGAGAAGGACGAGCGACTGCGCCGGACGACGGTCACCAAACGCCATGGCGACCTGTACAAGGCGGCGCGGGACGCGGACTGGGGCGACGAGTGGCCGCCGCCCGGTTCGCCTGGTTCGATGGTGTAACTCCCGCAATTCCTTATCGCTCGCGTACCCCCCTTCACGCCCAGATGGGACGATAAGGCATGCTGGCCGGACCACAGCGAGGCGAGGCGATTCATGAGCGGGACGTTCGGCGGCCGTAACGGCCGCCAGGGCAAACTCTCCCAGTGGCTGCTCGGACGACGGCCCAAGGAGACCGCCGCCACCGACGACGACAGCCGCGCGGCCCTGCTGCTCGCCGCCGCCGAGGCGGGCCTGCCCCTGGCACCCGCCGCGCATCCCGCCCCCGGCTACGGCTGCTCCTGCGACCGCGTCGGATGCCCCACCCCGGCCCGGCACCCGGTGTCGTTCGCGTGGCAGACGCAGTCCACCACCGACCGCGCGCAGATCGAGCGCTGGGCACGGCACCAGCCGCAGGCCAACTTCATCACCGCGACCGGGATGACCCACGACGTCCTGGACGTCCCCCTGGAGGCCGGCCGGCAGGCGCTGGAGCGGCTGCTCGCCAACGGCGTCGAGGCGGGTCCGGTCGCCGAGAGCGACGACGGCCGCATGCTGTTCTTCACCCTCACCCGCGGCACCCCCGAGGACGAGGACGAGTGGTGGCCGTGCGAGCTGGACTGCCGGCCCGAGACCATGGACGAGCACCCGGGGCTGCGCTGGCACTGCCGGGGGTCCTACGTCCTCGTACCACCCGCCCGGCTGCCCGGTGAGGACGGCCGGCAGGTGCGCTGGGTGCGTGGCCCCGAGCATCCGCTGCCCGACCCGCTGAGCCTCCTGGAGATCCTCACCGACGCCTGCGCCCGGTACGTCGGTGAGGAGTCCGACCACGCTGCCGCCGCCTGGCCGGCCAGCGGCTAGGCCCCTTCGGTCAGGCCCCTTCGGCGGACGTCAGACCCTGGATGCGTCCGATGACCGAGACCTTCCCGGAGCCCGCCGGGTCCAGGGCGACCTGGTTGGAGACGAACTGCATGGTCAGCGACTGCTTGATCTCACCCTTGGTGAGGGCCTTCACGTCCTGGTTCTGCGCCGGCACGGACGTGCCCGCGGCCGCGGTCTCCTTGGCGTAGTAGCGGGTGGTGAAGAACACCATCGCGCCGCCGTCGGAGGTGCGCAGGGCGAGCGGCGCGTAGTCGCCGCCCGTCAGCGGCTCGTCGATGTACTGGGTCGCCAGGCCCGGCTTGGTGGACTTACTGCGGTCCGTGCGCCAGCCGCTGGTGTGCGCGCCGTCCGCGAAGGCGGCGCCGCCGCTCTTCAGGTACGTGGCGTACTCCTGGCCCAGGTCCGCGGGAGGGACGGCGAGTCGGGGACTGCTGGCCGGCACGGTCTCGGCCCAGCCGTCCTTGTCGGTCGTGAACTTCGGTACGGCGTCCGGCGCGACCAGCGTCAGATACGCCACCTGGAACGGCTCGGAGAGGCTGTCGCGGGTGAAGACCAGCAGCCAGCGGTCGTCGCCGCCCTTGTTGCCGTGCGCGTCGGCGAGGAACCAGCGCGGCCAGCCGGCCTTCTTCGGGATGGTGTACCTGACGTCGTCGAACTCCAGTGCCGAGTGGCCTGAGTTGCCGCTCGGGCTGTTGAGGTGCCCGGCCTTCAGACGCGCGGAGTCGATGTCGGCGAGGGCACCGGTCGTGAAGTCGGCGTCCAGGGAGCCGTCGTAGGCCGCGTCGGCGTTGTTGTAGGCGGCCGTGAACTGCTTCAGCGCCTTGGCGGCCTCGGCGCGGGTGGTGGTGGGGAGTATCTCGCGCTCCCCGTGCACCACCACGCAGCCGCTCGCCGTCAGCGACACGGCGGCCAGTGAGACCGCCAGGAGCGCGTTCCGATCACGCCCGCGGAGCCTGCGGCGCCGCAGCGGGCCGCGATCCCTGGTCGTCAGGTGCGTCATCAGGTGCCTTCACCTTCCCCTTCCCGGAGCCGAACCCTACCGGGACGAAGAAGAGGACGAGTGTCGGGACCAGGTACAGCAGCCACACCGTGACCTGGAGCACGGTCGGGTCGGGCTGGAAGTTGAAGACGCCCTTGAGGAGGGTGCCGTACCAGCTGTCCGGCGGGATGGTGCCGCTGATGTCGAAGGCCTGGTTGGTCAGGCCCGGGATCCAGTCGGCCTCCTGGAGGTCGTGGAAGCCGTACGCCAGCACGCCGGCGGCGACCACGACCAGCATGCCGCCGGTCCAGGTGAAGAACTTGGCGAGGTTGATCCGCAGGGCGCCGCGGTAGAACAGCCAGCCGAGCAGGACGGCGGTGGCGAGGCCCAGGGCGACGCCGACCAGGGGGCGCGGGGTGCCGTCGCTGGCCGCGTGCACGGACGCCCACACGAACAGGGCGGTCTCCAGGCCCTCCCGGCCCACGGCCAGGAAGGCGGTGGCGACCAGCGCGCCGGTGCCCATGGCGAGGGCCGCGTCCAGCTTGCCGTGCAGTTCCTTCTTGAGGTGCCGGGCGGTGCGCCGCATCCAGAACACCATCCACGTCACCAGGCCGACCGCGACGACGGACAGGGACCCGCCGAGCGCCTCCTGGGCCTGGAACGTCAGCTCCTGGGAACCGAATTCGAGGGCGCAGCCGAAGCCCATGGCGATCAGCACCGCCACCGCGATGCCGGTCCAGATCGGCCGCAGGGCGTCCCTGCGCCCGGTCTTGACCAGGTAGGCGATGAGGATGCAGACGACGAGCGAGGCCTCGAGGCCCTCGCGCAGCCCGATCAGATAGTTGGAGAACACGGCTCACGCCCCCTTGGCGGACTCGGCGGACCGGGAGAACAGCGTCCGGCCCCACCAGTCGTCCTTGTCCCGGACGCCGGGCGGGACCGCGAAGACCGCCGAACCCACGTGCTGGATGTACTCGTTGAGCGCGTCGGACGCCGACAGCCTGCGCTGCAACGGGATGAACCCGTTGCGCACGTCACGCTGGTAGGCAAGGAAGAACAGCCCCGCGTCCAGCCGCCCGAGCCCGTCGGTGCCGTCGGTGAACGAGTAGCCCCGGCGCAGGATGGTGATCCCGTCGTTGGAGTCGGGGTGCGCGAGCCGCACGTGGGCGTCGGGCTTCATGGCCTTGAGGAACGGCGCGTCGTGCTCCTTGGCCTTGCCGACCGGGGCGCCCTCGCCCTTGTCCCGGCCGAAGACGTCCTCCTGCTCCTGGAGCGAGGTCCGGTCCCAGGTCTCGATGTTCATCCGGATGCGCCGGGCGACGAGGTACGAGCCGCCGCTCATCCACGCCGGACCGTCACCGTCGCCCACCCACACGAACTTCTTCAGCCGGTCGGTCTCGGTGCCCGCGATGTTGCGGGTGCCGTCCTTGAACCCCATGAGGTTGCGCGGGGTCTGGGCGTCCGGCGTGGTCGAGGACGTCTTGCCGAAGCCGAGCTGGGACCAGCGGATGGCGACCTTGCCGAAGCCGATCCGGGCCAGGTTGCGGATGGCGTGCACGGCGACCTGGGGGTCGTCGGCACAGGCCTGGACGCACAGATCGCCGCCGGTGCGGGCGGAGTCGAAGTTGTCGCCGGGGAACTGCGGCAGGTCGACCAGGGCGGCCGGGCGGCTGTCCTTCAGGCCGAACCTCTCGAAGAAGGACGGTCCGAAACCGATCGTCAGCGTCAGCCGGTTCGGCTTCAGCCCGAGCGCCTCGCCGGTGTCGTCCGGGGGCGCCTCGGCGAGCCCGCCGTAGGCGCCCTCGCCGATTGCCTTCCCGGCGGTCAGCCGCCGGGCCGCGGCCGTCCAGTCCTTCAGCAGCTGGACGAACTCGTCCCGGTCCTCGGTCTTCACGTCGAACGCGGCGAAGTGCAGCCGGTCCTGGACGGCGGTGGCGATCCCGGCCTGGTGCGCGCCGTGGAACTCGACCGCGCCCCCGGCGTCCGCGGCGGCCGGGGACATGTCGTCACCGGCCTCGGCCATCGCCACCGCGCCCCCGGCCACCGCGGCGCCGAGCGCGAGCCCGGCACCGCCCCAGCCGATGAGCGCGCGTCGCGACGGATTGGCTTTGTCTGCCATGTCCTGCCCCTTACTTGACGACGGTCGCGGCGAGCTTGGACAGCGGCTCCGCGAGCGCGTTGACCGCGTCCGACAGCTCCTTGCGCTGAGCCTTGGTGACCTTGTCGTACGACACGAAGCCGTCCGAGGTGGCGGTCGTGCGGTACTTGTCGAGCAGCGTGTTCAGTGCGGCGAACTGCTTGTCCAGCTCGGTGGCCAGGGCCGCGTCGTTCTTCTGCGCGACCGGCTTCAGCAGCTCGTACGCCTTCTGCGCGCCGTCCACGTTGCCCTTGAAGTCGCTGAGGTCGGTGTGCGAGTAGCGGTCCTCCTCGCCGGTGACCTTGCCGGTGGCGACCTCGTCGAGGAGTTCCTTGGCGCCGTTGGCCATGGAGGTGGGGGTGATCTCGGCCTTGCCGACCCGCTTCTGCCAGTCCTTCAGGTCGCTGAGCAGCTCGTCGGCGAGGGTCTTCTGCTCGGCGCCGATCTTCTTGTCCTGCCACAGCGCCTTCTCCAGCGCGTGCCAGCCGGTCCACTTCTGGCCCTTCTCCAGGCCGTCGGCGCGGGTGTCCGTCTTGGGGTCGATGTCACCGAAGGACTCGGCGATCGGCTCGGTGCTCTCCCAGCCGACGCGGGAGGGGGCGTAGGCGTTCTTGGCGGCGGTGAGGTCGCCGGCCTTGATGGCGGCGACGAACGTCTCCACCTTCGGGATCGTCGCGTCGGCCTCGCCCTGGGCCCACTCGCGGTAGTCGGCGACGGCCTTGTCGAGCGTCGGGTTGCGCTTGGCGGCCGCGCCGGAGCCGGTGACGGTCAGCTTCTGCCGCACGCCGTGCCCCTTCATCCCGGGGCGGCAGGCTATCTCGTACGACCCCGCCTTCACCTCGGCGGTCAGCGTGTACTTGGTGCCCGGGCCGATGTTCTCCTTCTCCGAGACGATGCGGTCGTCGGGGAAGAGGATCTCGACCTCGGTGGCCTTGGAGCCCGTGTTCTCGATGGCGAGCGTGACCTGCCCGGCCGGCACGGACTTGACCGACGTCTCGCACTTGGCGTCGGCAGCGGTCACCTGGATCGCGTCGTCGCCCTTGGCGTCGCTCTTCGCCGTGCAGGCCGAGAGGGCGGTCAGAGCGGCCACGGTGGCGGCAGCGGTGACGGTGAGTCGGACGGCACGCATGCAGGCTCCAAGCAGGGGAGGTGTGGTGAGGCTGACCTAAGTTACATGAGGCTTACCTCACTGGTACCCACCCGGGTCGGGATTGACCGGACACGGATAGATCACAGATACGGCTTGATCTCGGCGGCGAAAAACCGCCACCAAGGAATGGTCAAGGGAAGGTCAAGCAAGCCGTTTCGGGCCTACGACGGGCCGGCTCCGCCGGTCTGACGCGGAGGACGACCGCCACGGACGCAGCCGGCTCGGCGAGCGGCGGCGTCACCGGTTCCACCACCGGCACCGGCGGCACCGGCGGCAGTCTCGCCTCCACCGGCTCGGCCCTTCCGGCCGCCGCCCTCGGCACGGCCGCCGCCGTCACGGTTCCGGCGGGCGCGGGCGTGGTGTTCGCGATGCGCAGGCGCCGCACCGAGGCGTGATCCCCGCCCGGCGGCGGCCGCAGACCCCTCGCAAGGGGCGACCCGGCCGCCGCCGCGGTGCTTGAATGCCGGAGTGACTGACTACGACGTGCTGCGGGTCTTCTGCGCGGCGAACGGCGGATACGGCAACGAACTCGGGGTCGTCCGGGACGGCTCGCTGCTGCCCGCGCGGGAGGACCGGCAGGCGCTGGCGGCGAAACTCGGATTCAGCGAGACCGTGTTCGTCGACGACCCCGAGCGCGGGGTCGTCGACATCTACACCCCCACCCTGCGGCTGCCCTTCGCCGGCCACCCCTGCGTCGGCACCGCCTGGCTGCTGGACGTGCCCGAACTGGTCACACCGGCCGGTGTGGTCGGCGCCCGGCTGGACGGGGAGTTCAGCTGGATCGAGGCACGCCCCGAGTGGGCCCCGCCGCGCACCCTGCGCCAGTACGCGACGGCCGCCGAGGTGGACGCCCTGCCGGTGCCCGGGCCCGGGGAGTGGGTGTACGCCTGGGCGTGGGAGGACGAACCGGCCGGGCGGGTCCGGGCCCGCGCCTTCCCCGGCCGCGGCGACGGCATCGACGAGGACGAGGCGACCGGCGCGGCCGCGCTGCTGCTCACCGACCGGCTGGGCCGCGCCCTGAACATCACCCAGGGCCGCGGCTCGCAGATCCTCACGGCACCGCAGCCCTATGGCTGGGTGGAGATCGGCGGGCGGGTCCTCCTGGAGGGCGCCGAACGGCAGCCGGGTCTCAGCTAGCGACCGGCTTGTCCGCGCGCCCGCGCCGCACGTAGTACCAGGTCATGTTCGACGACAGCCCCGTCAGCAGCACCCAGACGACACCGATCGGCCAGCTGCCCCGGACGAAGGAGACGACGGCGGCGACGACGGCGAGGACGCAGACGACCAGGGAGTAGAGGGCGAGGCGGGGCATGGCGGAGTCACTTTCGGGATCGGTCGGCCGGGGGACACCGGTGGGGGCAGCCACCAGTGTCCCCCATCCGCTCAGACGTCCGTGACGCGGAGCCCGGCGTGTGCCTTGTAGCGCCGGTTGACCGAGATCAGGTTGGCGACCAGCGACTCCACCTGGTGGGCGTTGCGCAGCCGCCCCGCGAAGATGCCCCGCATCCCCGGGATGCGCCCGGCCAGCGCCTGCACGATCTCCACGTCCGGGCGCGCCTCGCCCAGCACCATCACATCGGTGTCGATCTCCTCGACCTCCGGGTCCTGGAGCAGCACCGCCGACAGGTGGTGGAAGGCCGCCGTGACCCGGGAGTCCGGCAGCAGCGCCGCGGCCTGCTCCGCCGCGCTGCCCTCCTCCGGCTTGAGCGCGTAGGCGCCCTTCTTGTCGAAGCCGAGCGGGTTGACGCAGTCCACGACCAGCTTCCCGGCCAGTTCCGCGCGCAGCGACTCCAGCGTCTTGCCGTGCCCGTCCCACGGCACGGCGACGATCACGATGTCACTGCGCCGCGCGCACTCGGCGTTGTCGGCACCCTCGACACCGTGCCCGAGTTCGCCGGCGGCGGCCTGCGCGCGCTCCGCGGCCCGGGAGCCGATGATCACCTTCTGGCCGGCCCGGGCCAGCCGGTAGGCGAGGCCCTTGCCCTGCGGGCCGGTGCCACCGAGCACACCCACGACCAGGCCGGAGACGTCGGGCAGGTCCCAGGGATCCTTGGCGGGGGCCTTCTCGGCCGCCGCCTGCTGTGCACTGTCGGAAGTGTCGGAAGAGGTCATGGGCCGACTCTACGTGCGCGGCGGCGGCCGCACCCGGTCAGGTGAGCCGGTTCACGGGCACCCGGCGGAAGGTGATCGTCGTGTACGCGCTGAAGTCGCCCGTCTCGTACAGGAGGCCGACCGTTTCGGCGTCGACCCGGGTCAGGTCGGAGTAGGCGGCGGGCAGTCCGTCGACCGTGTACACCGGCCGCCAGGTGGTCCCGCCGTCGGCGGAGGCGCGGATCGTCATCAGGGCACGGGTCGCCGGGTCCGCGGGGCCGGAGTACAACAGCACGTCGGGACCGAGGAGTTGCAGCACGCTGGCCTCGCAGACCGGCGCGCTGAGCCCGGCCTGCGGCCGGAACGGCTTCACCAGCGTGCGCCCGCCGTCCGCCGAGTGCGCGTCGGCCCGGTTGCCCGGCGACGGCGAGTCGTTGCGGGTGTTGAAGTAGACCCGCCCGTCGGGGAGTTCGGCCGCGGAGGTCTCGTTGACATTGATGTGGCCGTCGGTGTTCTCGTCGACGTAGCCGAGGTACCAGGTCTCGCCCCGGTCGTCGCTGAGCAGACAGTGCCCGCTGTTGTACCTGGCCTCGGTGCCGTTGTCGGTCCCGGTCGGCGCGAGGGTGTGGTTCGCGGCCACGACGACCCGTCCGGTGCGCAGTTGGACGGCGTGCCCGGGTGTGGTCGCGTACCACCGCCACCCGGCCCTCTTCACCGTCTCGGTGATCTCCGTAGGGGCGGACCACGTCATCCCGTCGTCGTCGCTGTGCCGCACCCACACCCGCCGTCCGTCCGCCTCCGGCACCTGTCCGCGCAGGATGGCGTCCTCGGTGGCGGAGGCGGCGTTGCGGACGTGGACCAGCAGGATCCGGCCGGTGTCCAGCACGACCGGGGCGGGGTTGCCGGCGAGGCCGGTGCCGTTGCCCGCGGCGACCTGCAGCGGCCCCCAGGTACGCCCCCCGTCGATGGACCTCTTCAGCACCACCTCGATGTGCCCGTGATCGGCGGCGGAGTCGACCCTCCCCTCGCAGAAGGCGAGCACGGTGCCCGCCCGGGAGACCACCACGGCCGGGATCCGGAAACTGGCGTAGCCCTCGGTGCCCGCGCGAAAGGGAACGCTTGCCTCTACGTCGCTCATGGGCCGTCTTCTCCCCGGGTCGGGCGAATTCGCGGTGAACTCCGCGTCACGAGTGACCGATTGCGGCAGTATGCCGGGACATGGACGCCGTACGGGTCGCGCTGCTGCGTGAAGTGCTCGCCGGAACCGAGTGGTTGGGGGCGACGCGGCGCTTCGCGGGCGCGCTGCGGGGTTCGGTGGTGAACCACGGCGGCGGACTGCTGCTGCTCGGCACCCCGGAGTACGAGCCGTGGCACCTCGCCGCGCACCTCGTGGACGAGGCCACGTGGTCCGGTACGCCGGAACTGGCGCCGACGCTGGTACGGCACGGGGCCCGCCCCACGGACCCGGCGCATCTCGCCGCCGGCCTCGGCCGCATCGGGGCGGCCCGCCGGGGGGAGACGCTGCTGGTGGTGGCGCCGGCCGCGTCGGCACCGCTCCTGGACCACGTGCACACCGCCCGCCGGGCCGGGGTGACGGTACTGGCGCTGTCCGCCACGGCCGACGACGCGCTGACGGCGATGGCCCACGAGACGCTCACCGTCCCGGACGGCGCGGAACTGGACCTGGACACCGTCCAGCACCTGGTCAGCGCGGCGACGGGGGAGAACGGACCGTCTCCGCGAGCCCGCCGCCGCTTCAGGGACCGCCTGTCCAGGCTGGCCGAGACGGTGACGGCCCCGCCCCCGACCCCCTGGTGATCTCCGCCCGCCCCGGCCGGCCACCTGCCTCCGGCCGCACCGGAGAAGGTTCTTCCCCGCCCCCGCGCCGACCGAGCGGGTGGGTGACGGAAAAAGCGGTTGAGGCGGCGTCGGCGGCCGTTCAGCATGGCTCAGCGTGACCGTGCTTCCCGACCTCGCCCCCTGGCGGGCCTCCGTCGACTTCCGTCGGCTGTGGGCCTCCGGCCTGATCAGCAACTTCGGGACCTTCCTGACGTTCGTGGCGCTCCCGGTGCAGATCAAGGACCTCACCGGGAGCGCGACCGCCGTGGGGGCCATCGGCGCGGTGGAGCTGATCCCGCTCATCCTCTTCGGCCTCTACGGCGGGGCCCTCGCCGACGCCCTGGACAAACGGCTGCTCATCCTGTGGACCGAGGCCGGTCAGGGCCTGCTCAGCGCGGCCCTGCTGCTCAACGCCCTGCTGCCGCGCCCGGCCGTCTGGCCGCTGTACGCCGTCGCCGCGCTCTCGGCCGCACTGGGCTCGGTCCAGCGCCCCGCCCTCGACTCGCTGTGGCCGAGGATCGTCGCCCACGACGACCTCCCGGCCGCCGCCGCCCTCAACTCGTTCCGCTGGACGGTCGGCGGCGTCGCCGGGCCGGCCGTCGCCGGCCTGGTCGTGGCGTACGCGGGCCTCGGCTGGGCGTACGGCGCTGACCTCGTCACGTTCGCCGTCTCGGTCGTGCTGATCGTGCCGATCGCGGCGTCCCCCGCCGCCCACGAGGCCGTGAAGCCCTCGCTGGGCTCCATCGCGGAGGGCGCCCGCTACGCCTGGGGCCGCAAGGAACTCCTCGGTACCTACGCCGTGGACCTCGCGGCGATGTTCCTGGCGATGCCGCTCGCCGTGCTGCCGTTCCTGGCCGACGAGTTGGACGCGAAGTGGTCGCTCGGGCTGATGTACGCGGCCATCCCGGCCGGTTCCCTCCTCGTGAGCCTGGGCAGCGGCTGGACCGGGCGGGTGCGCAGGCACGGGCGGATGGTGGTGCTGTCGGCGGCGCTGTGGGGCCTGGCGATCGCCGCCGCCGGCGCCGTGCGCCACGTGTGGCTGGTCCTGTTCCTGCTGGCCGTGGCCGGCGGCTGCGACATGGTCAGCGGGATCTTCCGCGGCGCCATGTGGAACCAGACGATCCCCGACGAGCTGCGCGGCCGGCTCGCCGGGATCGAGCTGTTGTCGTACTCGGTCGGACCGACCCTCGGCCAGGTGCGCGCCGGTGGCATGGCCGGATGGCTGGGCGTCCGGGCGTCCGTCGGCGTGGGCGGCCTGCTGTGCACGGGCGCGGTCGGCCTGCTGGCCCTGTGCCTGCCCGCTTTGATGGCGTACGACGCCCGCACCAACGAGCACGCCGTGCGGCTGCGCGCCCAGCGCGCGGCCGCACCCACCCGGCTCTGATCAGCTCTCTTCGGAGGAGTCCCCGGCCGGGGCGTCGTGCCAGCGCGGATCGTTCTCCCACTGGAGGTTGCGCTCCCGTGCCATCTCCATCGCGTGCTCGGCCTCCCCACGGGTGGCGTAGGGGCCGAACCGGTCCTTGGCAGGGCACTCGGGGCCCTCCTCGACCTTCTTGTGCTCCAGGCAGTAGTACCACTCACCCGGCTTACCGACGGTCCGCTTCTTGAACAGGGCCATGAACGCTCCTTTCGCCATCCACATGTTCCCGCATGTCCGCTGGTTAGACTCGCTGGTATGTCTGGCCAGTCGCTGCTCGTACCAGGGGAGCTGTCTCCCACCCGTTCGGTACCCGGAAACATCCGCCGCCCCGAGTACGTCGGCAAACCCGCGCCGACCCCGTACACCGGGCCCGAGGTGCAGACCCCGGAGACCATCGAGGCGATGCGGACCGCCGGCCGTATCGCCGCGCAGGCGATGGCGGAGGCGGCGAAGATCATCGCGCCGGGGGTGACCACCGACGAGCTGGACAAGGTCGCGCACGCGTACATGTGCGACCACGGGGCCTACCCCTCCACGCTCGGCTACCGCGGCTTCCCCAAGTCGCTGTGCACCAGCCTCAACGAGGTCATCTGCCACGGCATTCCGGACTCGACGGTCCTCCAGGACGGTGACATCGTCAACCTGGACGTGACGGCGTACATCGGCGGGGTGCACGGCGACAACAACGCGACCTACCTGGTCGGGGACGTCGACGAGGAGAGCCGGCTGCTGGTCGAGCGGACCCGGGAGTCCCTCGACCGGGCGGTCAGGGCGGTCAAGCCCGGCCGGCAGATCAACATCATCGGCCGGGTCATCGAGTCGTACGCCAAGCGCTTCGGGTACGGCGTGGTGCGGGACTTCACCGGCCACGGCATCAACTCGTCGTTCCACTCCGGGCTGATCATCCCGCACTACGACAGCCCGCACGCGACGACCGTGATGCAGCCCGGGATGACGTTCACGATCGAGCCGATGCTGACGCTCGGGACGCACGAGTACGACATGTGGGACGACGGCTGGACGGTCGTCACCAAGGACCGCAGGCGGACCGCCCAGTTCGAGCACACCCTGGTGGTGACCGAGACCGGCGCGGAGATCCTCACCCTGCCCTAGCGACCTGATCCGAACGACAGGGCCCAGCCCCGACGTTCCGCCGGGCCCGTCCTCCGCGTCGGAGGGCGGGCCTTTTTCGGGTACGCTTTTACCGACATGGTGTCGGTAACTTTCCCGACAGGGCGTTGGCAAGGCGTTGACTTAGGTAAGGCTTACCTTAGAGGATATGCCCATGGACTCCTTCTCGGCACTCATCCGCACCGCGTCCCATGAGCAGCACGCGGTGGCGGAGACCTCGACGTTCATGAGTGACCTGCTGGGCGGGCGGCACGGCGTGGCGGCCTACGCGCGCTACACCGAGCAGCTGTGGTTCGTGTACGAGGCACTGGAGAGCGGGGCCGCGCGGCTGGCGTCCGACCCGGTGGCCGGGCCGTTCGTGCAGTCCGAGCTGTTCCGCCTGGCGGCGCTGGAGCGGGACCTCGCGCATCTGCGCGGGGCCGGCTGGCGGGCCGGGCTCACGGCGCTGCCGGCCACCGAGGAGTACGCGGCCCGGGTGCGGGAGTGCGCCGAGGCCTGGCCCGCCGGCTACATCGCCCACCACTACACGCGCTACCTCGGTGACCTCTCCGGCGGCCAGATCATCCGGGACCGGGCCGAGCGGACCTGGGGTTTCGAGAAGAAGGGTGACGGCGTCCGCTTCTACGTCTTCGAGCAGGTCGCCAACCCCGCCGCCTTCAAGCGCGGCTACCGCGGACTCCTCGACACGGTGAACGCCGACGACCTGGAGAAGCAGCGGATCATCACCGAGTGCAAGCGCGCGTTCACCCTGAACACGGACATGTTCCACGCGCTCGGCGAGGAGTTCCCGCTCTCGGCGTGAGGGTCAGCCGGCCACCGAGCAGTACTCGTTCGTCCCCTGCCAGAAGCGGTAGAGCTCCTGTCCGCAGTAGCGGTCGAAGTCGCCCACGCCCAGCCCCCGCAGCAGCGTGTCGATCACGTCGAAGAACGCGCTGTTGATGGACGGCACCCACAGCAGCGCGAAGACGAAGAGCAGGCCGAAGGGGGCGAACGGCTCCACCTGGCGCTTGATGCCGTACGACAGCCAGGGCTCGATCACGCCGTAGCCGTCCAGGCCCGGCACCGGCAGGAAGTTCAGGATCGCGGCCGTGACCTGGAGCAGGGCCAGGAAGGCGAGGGCGTAACGGAAGTCGCGCGGCACGCCGTCCAGGGAGTGCAGCCAGAACGGTGCGGTGCAGACGGCGGCGAAGACCACGTTGGTCAGCGGGCCGGCGGCCGAGATGAGGCTGTGCCGCCAGCGGCCGCGGATCCGGTTGCGCTCGATGAAGACCGCGCCGCCCGGCAGACCGATCCCGCCCATGATCACGAACAGCACGGGGAGCACGATGCTCAGCAGGGCGTGCGTGTACTTCAGCGGGTTCAGGGTCAGGTAGCCCTTCGCGCCCACAGTGATGTCACCGCTGTGCAGGGCGGTGCGCGCGTGCGCGTACTCGTGCAGGCACAGCGAGACGATCCAGGCCGCCGTCACGAACAGGAACACGGCGACCCCGGGCTGCTCGGCGAACCCGGACCAGGTGGCCCACCCGGTGACCGCGGTGACGGCCGCGATCCCGACGAAGACGGGAGAGATCCGCCGGTCGCTGTGGCGGGTGGTGGTGGCGGTCATGGTCCGGGACTCCTGGGGCGCGTCGGTGGTGGCGTGCGGGGTCGACCGTACAGGTGACGGATGAAGGACGTCAGCGGAGGGCTGTGGGTTCCTGGTAGTCGTTACGCTGATATCAAGTCGAACCAGGGGGTGCTCATGACGATCGCAGATGGATGGGTTGAACTGGTCCAGAACCGGATCGATGTCCCGCGCAGCGCGCGCCTCCGGCTGACGGAGAACGGTCTGACATTGGTACCGGTAACCCAGGCGCACACGACAACGGCACGGCGCATCCAGAACCAGATCGAGGCCGGGCTGCCAGGCTGGGCGGCGGTCGGCGAGTTCTCGTTGGTCCCGCCCCGAGAGGGATACAAGCCCGAACCCGATGCCGCGGCGCTGCCGCTGGACCAGGTTCACCCGGGTGAGAGCGAGATCAACGAGGCGTTGCTGCCTTTCGTCGTCGAAGTCGTTTCCCCGGAGAGCAAGAACCGGGACTACAACACGAAGCCGAGCCACTACGCACTGCGCGGCATTCCGGCGTACCTCATCGTCGACGTGCTCTCCGCGACCTGGACGCTCCTGACCCAGCCGGAAGGCGGCACCTATCAGTGCACGCAGTCCGGCCCCTTCGGCAAGCAGATCACCGTTCCCGTAGCCGACCAGACCCTCACCCTCGACTCCTCGCAGTTCATGCGCATCTGAAACCCGCCAGCGGGGTCCGGGCGTCCCCAGGGACAATGGACCCCGTGCGCTACGCGATTCTCGGCACCACCCAGGCCCTCCGCCCCGACGGCACGGCCGTCCCCGTGGGCGGGGCACGGCTGCGTGCCCTGCTGACCGTGCTGGCGTTGCGGCCCGGGCGCGCGGTGCCCGCCGGGCTGCTCGTCGACGAGGTGTGGGGCGAGGACCCGCCCGCGGACGCCGGCGGCGCACTGCAGGCGCTGGTGGGCCGGCTGCGCCGGGCGCTCGGCGCGGACGCGATCGAGTCCACCGGCGGCGGCTACCGGCTCGCGGCCGCCTCCGACGACATCGACCTGCACCGCTTCGAGCGGCTCACCGGCGAGGGCCTGCGCGCGCTCGCCGACGGCGACCCCGCCAAGGCGGCGACCGTCCTCGACGACGCCCTCGCCCTGTGGCACGGGCCGGCCCTGGCCGACCTGCCCGACCGTACCGCCGAGGCGGCCCGCGTCGACGTCCGGCGTCTGGACGCGCTGCGCGCCCGCCACACCGCGGCCCTCGGCCTCGGCCACGCCGAACAGGCCCTGCCCGAGCTGACCGCCCTGTGCGACGCCCACCCCCTGGACGAACCCCTCCAGACGCTGCGCCTGCGCGCCCTGCACGCCTGCGGCCGTACCGCCGAGGCGCTGGCCGCCTACGACGACGTACGGCATCTGCTCGCCGACCGGCTCGGTTCCGACCCCGGGGCAGAACTGCGGTCCCTGCACTCCGAGTTGCTCGATCCGGCGGCGGCACCCGAGGTGCCGTCCAGGCCCGGCAACCTGCGCGCCCGGCTCACCTCCTTCGTCGGACGCGAGAGGGACCTGGAGGTCATCCGGGGCGATCTCGCCGCCGCCCGGCTGGTCACCCTGCTCGGGCCCGGCGGGGCCGGCAAGACCCGGCTGTCCCAGGAGGCCGCCGAGTCCGTGCGGAACACCGTCCGGGACGGGGTGTGGCTGGCCGAACTGGCCCCCGTCGACGACCCGGCGGACGTCCCCGAGGCCGTGCTCAGCGCCCTCGGTGCCCGCGAGACCGTGCTCTACGGCGCCGGCGCCGAAGGCATGCGGGCCGCCGCCGACCGGCACGACGACCCGGTCGAGCGGCTCGTCGACCACTGCTCCCGGCGCCGGCTGCTGATCGTCCTCGACAACTGCGAGCACGTCGTCGACGCGGCGGCCGACCTCGCGGCCCGGCTCCTCGAACGCTGCCCGGACCTGACGATCCTCGCCACCAGCCGTGAACCCCTCGGTGTCCCGGGGGAGCTGCTGCGGCCGGTGGAGCCGCTGCCCGACCCGGTGGCGCTGCGGCTGCTCGCCGACCGGGGCGCCGCGGCCCGGCCGGGCTTCACGGTCGACGCCGACGAGGAGACGACGGCGGCCTGCGCCGAGATCTGCCGCCGCCTGGACGGACTGCCCCTCGCCATCGAACTGGCTGCCGCCCGGCTGCGGATGCTCACGCCCCGCCAGATCGCCGACCGGCTCGACGACCGTTTCCGTCTCCTCACCTCCGGCAGCCGTACCGTGCTGCCCCGCCAGCAGACCCTGCGCGCCGTGGTCGACTGGTCCTGGGACCTGCTCGACGCCGACGAACGCGGCGTCCTCGGCCGGCTCTCCGCGTTCGCGGGCGGCTGCGACCTGGCCGCCGCCGAGGCGGTCTGCGGCCCCGCCGCCCTCGACGCGCTCGCCTCCCTGGTCGACAAGTCCCTGGTCGTCGCCGCCCCTTCGGACGGGCAGGGGATGCGCTACCGGCTCCTGGAGACCGTCGCCGAGTACGCCGGCGCCCGCCTGGACGAGAGCGGTGACCGTCCGGCCGCCGAGCGCGCCCATCTGACGTACTACCGCGAACTCGCCCGCACCGTTGACCCGTTGCTGCGCGGCACCGGCCAGCGCGCCGCCGTGGCCCGGCTGGAGCTGGAGTACGAGAACCTGCGCACCGCCATCCGTCACGCCATCGCCGCCAAGGACGAGCACGAGGCGTTGTGCCTGGCCCACTCCCTGGTCTGGTACTGGCAGTTGCGTGACAAGCGGGTCGAGTCCCGCACCTGGTGCGCCGACATCATGGCCCTCGGTCCGGACCCCTTCGCCGAGCCGGTCCGCCGCGCGGAACCGGTCTGGCAGCGCGTGCACGACACCCCGCCGCCGTACGCCGGAGAGCTCCTCGTCGAGGCCCGGCGTGGTATCCATCTGGCTCACCTGGCCTGTATGGACACCGAGTTGGACGCCTGGCAGACCCCGGCCGCGCAGGCCAAGATGCGCGCCGTCGTCCAGGCCTACCAGCCCGGCCTGCCGCAGACCTGCCGGGCCCCCGGCATGTTCTGGTTCTTCGCCGTGATGCTGACCGGCGGCCTGGAGCAGCTGCGTACCATCGTCGACGCCGGAGTAGAGACCTGCCGTCGTACGCCCGGCTACGAGTGGGAACTCGCCGGCGCCCTCCAGCTGCGCGCCAACGTGTTCGCCAACTTCGCGACCTCGGCCGCTGCCGCCACCCGTGACGCGGACGAGGCCCTGGAGATCTTCCGGCGCCTCGGGGACGACTGGGGCACCGCCGAGGCGTTCTCGGCGCGCGCCGAGTCCCGCGAACGCATGGGGGAGTACCGGGAGGCCGCCGACGACTACGAGGCCGCCATCGAGCGCGCCGGACGGCTCGACGCCCGCACCCAGGTCGCGGTGCTCAACGCCCGCCTCGGCATGGCGCTGCTCGAACTGGGCGAGATCGAGCGTGGTGAAGGGCTGCTGCGCGAGGTCATCGCCGATCACGACAGCAGCCACAACGAGGCGATGCCCGCCGCCCGGCTCTTCCTCACCGTGTGGCTGCTGCTGACCGACCGGATCACCGAGGCCCGCGAGCAACTCCGGTTGCTGCGCGATCAGTTCAGGATCTCGCACTTCGTGGTCTTCGACGCCATGATCCTCGTCCAGGAGGCCTGGGTGGACGCCCTCGACGGCCGCCACCAGGAAGCCCTGGCCAAGCTGCGCGAGGCGATAGCGCACTCGACCGACCCACTGGCCCAGGCCGTCACCCCGCAGTCCGGCTCCTCCAGCCTGACCGTCGCCGCCTTCGCCCTGGCCGGCATGGACGACGGCGCCCGCGCCCAGGACGCCGCCCGCTGTCTGGGCGCCGCCGACGCCCTGCAGCCGGCCGGGCATGTCTCCTCCGGCATGGAACGCAGGCTGCACGCCCGCGCCGAAGCCCGGGTCCGCGCCGCACTCGGCGACGCCGCCGCCTACGAGGTCGCGTATGCCGAGGGCGGTGGCCTCTCCCTCGCGGAGGCCACCGCCCTGCTCTGATCCGGACTCCCGGACCTTCAGCTCTTGGTGCGGAACCTGTAGACCGCGTACGGGGCCGCCACCGCCGTGATCGCCACCGACCAGCCCAGCGTGATCCACAGGTCGTGGGCGACCGGGCCGCCGATCATCAGGCCGCGGGCCGCGTCGGCGAGCGTGGACAGCGGGTTGTAGTCGGTGAAGGCCTGCAGCCAGCCCGGCATCGACTTCGTCGGAGCGAAGATCGACGAGCCGAACTGCAGCGGGAACAGCACCAGGAACCCCATCGCCTGCACGGACTGCGCGCTCTTCAGGATCACGCCGAGGGTGAGGAACACCCACATGATCGAGGAGGCGAACACCGCGGACAGGCCCACGGCCGCGAACAGCCCGGCCCAGTGGGTGATGTGGAACCCGACCAGCACGGCGACGACCATCAGCACGGCGGTCGCGAACAGCATCCGCACCAGCTCGACGGAGATCTTCGCGAACAGCACCGAGCCGCGCCCGATCGGCAGCGACCGGAACCGGTCCATCACGCCGGAGTTGAAGTCCTGGCTGAAGCCGGTGCCGACGCCCTGCGAGAGCGTCATGCTCATCATCGCGATCATGCCCGGGATGACGTACTGGACGTAACCGTCCTGGCCGCCGCCGAGAGCCTGCCCGATCGAGCCGCCGAAGACGTACACGAACAGCAGCGTGAAGACGACCGGCATCAGCAGCGCGTCGAACATCGACTCGGGGTCCTGCCGGATCCACAGCAGGTTGCGGCGGATCAGGGCGCCGGTGTGCCGCAGGTGCCCGCGCAGCGGGATCCGGGCGTCGGCGGCGCCCGGGGTGGTGACGGCCGGGGTGGTGGTGACGGCGCTCATACGGCGACCTCCTCGCGGTCGTCGGCGGGCGTGGCGTCCTGCGGGGCACTGGCGCGGTGGCCGGTGAGGGACAGGAAGACCTCGTCCAGGCTGGGCAGTTCGGTGACGATGGAACTGATGGTGATACCGCGGGCGGTGACGGCGCCGACCACCGCGGTCAGCTGCTCGTCGCTGAGGATCGGCACCAGCAGGGTGCCCCGCTCGGCGTCCACGGTCGTGTTGGCGAGCCCGGTGATGCCCAGCTCGTCGATCATGGCGGCGAGCGGCCGTACCTGCAGCGGGTCGACCGGCTGCACGCGCAGCGTCCGCCCGCCGACCTTGGCCTTGAGCTCCTCCACCTTGCCGCCGGCGATGACCTTGCCGCGGTCCACGACGGTCAGTTCGGAGGCGAGCTGCTCGGCCTCCTCCATGTACTGGGTGGTCAGCAGGACGGTCACGCCCTCGCCGACCATCGCCTTGACCTCGTCCCACACCTCGTTGCGGGTGCGCGGGTCGAGACCGGTGGTCGGCTCGTCCAGGAACAGCACCTGGGGGTGTCCGATCATCGAGGCGGCCAGGTCCAGGCGCCGCCGCATGCCACCGGAGTAGGTGCTCGCCGGGCGCTTGGCGGCGTCCGTCAGCGAGAACCGCTCCAGCAGCTGGTCGGCCCGGGCCCGGGCGTCCTTGCGGGACAGGTCGAGCAGGCGCCCGATCATGTAGAGGTTCTCCCAGCCAGGCAGCTTCTCGTCGACCGAGGCGTACTGCCCGGTCAGTCCGATCACCCGGCGCAGCTGGCGGGGCTGGGAAAGGACGTCGTAGCCGGCGACGGTGGCCTGACCGGCGTCGGGCTTCAGCAGCGTGGACAGGATCCGGACGATGGTCGTCTTGCCGGCCCCGTTCGGCCCGAGGACACCCATCACGGTGCCCTCGCGGACGTCCAGATCAACTCCGTCGAGAGCCTTGGTGTCGCCGTAGTGCTTCACCAGCCCCCGTACGGTCACGGCGGTGTTGTCGATTCGCGTCATGGGAAGAACCGTGCCAGGCCCCACCGACAAACCACCGACAGGCCGCCGACACCGGCCGACAGCCGGCCGACACGGGTTCCTGGCGGGGGCGTGCCCGGCCACACCGCCCAGGCCGGCGGCGCCGGCCGACCGGACCTGCGACCGCGCGCCGGGTCCTGCCTGACGGGCTGCGTCCGGGCGACGCGCACCTGCCCGGTCGCCCGGATCACCCGCGTGGTGGGAACCCGCCGGCCTGGCAGGGGCACCGCCGTCGAGGCGGCCCGCGCCGTGGTCGACCGGCCGGCCCGGCCGCCGGGACCGTCCGATGCGGATCCACGCCGGCGAACCCCGGTCCGCGAGAGCGGCGCCGCCCCGGCGCGAACGGCAGCCGGCCCGCCGACGGGGGAAGATCGGCGGGCCGGCCTGGGTGTTGCCGCAGTGGCTCTAGTGGACGGAGTGCTCCTCCAGCGGGAACGTTCCGCCGATGACGTCCTCGGCGTAGGCCCGCGCCGCGTCGCCCATGACCGCGCGCAGGTCCGCGTACTTCTTCACGAACTTCGGCACCCGGCCGGAGGTCAGGCCCAGCATGTCCGTCCAGACCAGGACCTGTGCGTCGGTGTCGGGACCGGCGCCGATGCCGACGGTCGGGATGTGCAGCACCCGGGTCACCTCGGCCGCCAGCTCCGCGGGGACCAGTTCGAGCACGACCGCGAACGCGCCCGCGTCCTGGACCGACTTGGCGTCGCGCAGCAGCTGCTGGGCCGCCTCCTCGCCACGGCCCTGCACGCGGTAGCCCATCGCGTTGACCGACTGCGGGGTCAGGCCGATGTGCGCCATCACCGGGATGCCGGACTCGACGAGCAGCCGGATCTGTTCGTGCGAGCGCTCGCCGCCCTCCAGCTTGACCGCGCCGACCCCGGCCTCCTTCACCATCCGGGTCGCGGAGCGCAGCGCCTGCACCGCGCCCTCCTGGTAGGACCCGAAGGGAAGGTCGCCGACGATGAGGGCGCGCCGGGTGCCGCGGACCACGGCCGCCGACAGCATCGTCATCTCGTCCAGGGTGACCGGCACCGTGGACTCGTAGCCGAGGTGGCAGTTGCCCGCCGAGTCGCCGACCAGGAGCACCGGGATCCCGGACTCGTCGAAGACGGACGCGGTCATCGCGTCGTAGGCGGTGAGCATGGGCCACTTCTCGCCGCGTTCCTTGGAGAGGGCGATGTCGCGGACCGTGATGCGGCGGGTGCCCTTACCCCCGTACAGCGTCCTGCTGCCGTCGGAGGGACTGTTCTGCGCGGGCTGGGCAGCCGAGAGCTGCGTCATGGCAACGGCTCCTTCAACTCATCTCGAGGCACCCTCACGGTGTCCCCGGACCGCTTCCATGGTGGCACTTCGTGCCGTCCTCGGCCAGGGGACCTCCATGTGATCCATCGGTCATCGGCCGTCGGCCCGCGGCGGGCTCGACGGGTCCCGTCATGACGCGTTGTGTAAGGCCTGGGCAAAGGAATTCAGATACGAGACGGTGCCGTATTGAAATGGGCCTAGGCTCGTCGGCATGACAACTCCTGCCGACCGCGCTCCAGCCGGCCCCCGCATACCCGAGGAGGTGCACCGGCGCCGCTGGGCGATCCTCGGCGCGCTGATGTTGAGCCTGCTGATCGTGGTGCTCGACAACTCGATCCTGAACGTCGCCATCAAGACCATCTCCACCCCCGCCCCGACCGGTCTGGGCGCCACCCAGAGCCAGCTGGAGTGGGCCATCAACGCCTACACCCTGGTCTTCGCGGGTCTGCTGTTCACCGCCGGCCTCATCGGCGACCGGCTCGGCCGCAAGAAGGTGCTGATCGGCGGCCTCGTCGTGTTCGGCGTCGGCTCCGCCCTGGCCGCCGAGTCCGGCTCGCCGGGCCAGCTGATCGCCTACCGTGCGCTGATGGCCCTCGGTGCCGCCTTCGTGATGCCCGCCACCCTCGCCGTCCTGATGAACGTCTTCGAACGCCAGGAACAGCCCAAGGCCATCGGCATCTGGGCCGGCGGTGTCGGCCTCGCCATCGCGATCGGCCCGATCACCGGCGGTGTGCTGCTCGACCACTTCTGGTGGGGCTCGGTCTTCCTCGTCAACGTGCCGATCGTGATCCTCGCGCTCGTGCTGATGGTGTGGCTGGTGCCCGACTCGCGCGACCCGCGTCCGGGCCGCCTCGACCCCGTCGGTGTCGTGCTCTCCGTCGTCGGCCTGGTCCTGCTGGTCTACGGCATCATCAAGGGCGGCGAACTGGCCGACTTCACCGACGCCAAGGTGCTCGCGACCGTCATCGCCGGTGTCGTGGTGCTCGCCGGTTTCGTGATCTACGAGATGCGCAGCGACCACCCGTCCCTGGACGTCACCTACTTCAAGAACAAGGTCTTCTCCTCCGCCATGGCCGCCATCGCGCTGGTCTTCTTCGCGCTGATGGGCGTGACCTTCTTCTCGGTCTTCTACACCCAGAGCGTGCGCGGCTACTCGCCGCTGCAGTCCGGTCTGCTGCTGCTCCCCCTGGCCGCCGCCCAGCTGATCTTCGCGCCGCGGGCCCGGCTGGTCGTGGACCGGATCGGCAACAAGGCCACCACCACCGCGGGCCTGGTGCTGATCGCGGCGATGCTGGGCATGTTCGCGACGTTCGAGACCGACACCCCGATCTGGCTCCTGGAGGTCGTCTTCTTCCTGATGGGCACCGGCATGGCGCACATCATGACGCCCACCTCGGTCGTCATCATGCAGGCCCTGCCCCGGGAGAAGGCCGGTTCCGCCTCCGCGCTCAGCAACACCTTCCGCCAGGTCGGCGGCGCCCTCGGGATCGCCGTCCTCGGCTCGGTCCTGTCGACGTCGTACCGCAACGGCATCGAGGGCGAGCTCGGCGCGCTGCCGCCGGGGCTGCGCGGGACCGCCGGCGAGTCCATCGAGGCCACGCTGGGTGTCGCCCAGAAGCTCGGGGCGCAGGGCAAGGACCTGGTCACGCCCGCCAACGACGCCTTCCTGCACGCCATGCACATGACCGCACTGTGCGGTGTGGGCGTCGCGCTGATCGGTGCCGTGGTCACGGCCCTCTTCCTGCCGGGCAGGCCGCCGGCCGGTCAGCAGGGCGACCGGGAGCAGGAGTTGGTCGCCGCCGCGGAGTGAGCGGACACACGGTAGGGGGCGGATCCACGGGGGGAGGCTGGGGCTGCGGGAGAATTCCCGCAGCCAGTGAGAGGACGGTATGACGTGAGGCTTGCCGACAGCCGGCCGCGGTCCGTGGGTCCCGCCCGGGGGCGTCCCCGCAGCGAGGCGGTGGAGAACGCCATCCTGGAAGGGGTGATGAAGCTCCTGGAGGACGGCGTTCCGCTTGCCGAGCTGTCCATCGAGCGGATCGCCCGGACCGCCGGCGTCGGCAAGGCCACCATCTACCGCCGCTGGAACGGCAAGGAGGAGCTCTTCGTCGACGTCATCCGGGCCGCCGAGCCCGCCGACCCCGAACTCCCCGGCACCTCCATGCGCGACGACCTCGTCGTCCTGCTCGAATCGCTGCGACGGCGCGGACTGATGAACCGTTCGTCGGCGATCCTGCACAACGTGTACGCCCAGATGAAGAGCAGCCCCCGCATCTGGAACGCCTATCACGCCAACGTCGTCAACCCGCGGCGCGAACTCGGCAAGGAAGTGCTGCGCCGCGGTCAGTGCAACGGCGAACTCCGCGCCGACATCGACGTCGACCTGGCCAACGACATGTTCACCGGCCCGATGCTGCTCCGGGCCATCCTGCGCCCGGACACGGACCTCCCCGAGGGCCTGGCCGAGGAGATCGTCGACTCCGTACTGGCCGGCCTACGGCCCGTCAGCTCCCCGGACCCGCAGCCGTAGCGACTGCCGCCGTCATCGGCGGAATGTGCACGTTTCGTCACAGTGCACCCGAACCGGCCGGTAACCGGAACCTCTTCGGCCGGTGTCTTCGTCCTCGTCTTCCGTACGGCCGTCATGTGACGGCGGGATCGAGCCGATCATCCCCTAGGGTCGTATCCCGGGGGGACGACGGTGTGCACGGCAGGTTGTGAGGCAGGCGTATGGCGCAGCAGGCGTACATGACGGAGACGGACAACGGCGGCTCGGGGCCCGAGCGTCGGGGAGACCGGTTCCGGCGCCTGGTGAACCGCCTCCTCGCGGGCTGGCGCGACGATCCACGCATCTGGCGCCGGGGAGTCGTCCTCGCCGTCGTCGCGCTGCTGCTGGCCGGCGTGATGCTGATGCACTCCCGCATCCCCAACGCCATCGGCAACCTCGGCAGCCTCACGGAGACGTTCCTGCCCTGGCTGGGCCTGCTGATCCCGGTGCTGGTGCTGCTCGGCTTCCTGCGCAGGTCGGCGACCGCGCTCATCGCCGTGCTCCTCCCGCTGATCGTCTGGCTGAACATGTTCGGCGGGCTGCTCACCGACAAGTCCGGCACCGGCGGCGACTTCACGGTCGCCACGCACAACGTGAACGCGGAGAACCCCGACCCGGTGGGCACCGCCGGTCAACTCGCCGCGTCCGGCGCCGATGTGGTGGCCCTGGAGGAACTGACGGCGTCGGCCGTGCCGGCGTACGAGAAGGCGCTGGCGCCGACGTACAAGTACCACGCGGTCGAGGGCACCGTGGGTCTGTGGAGCAAGTACCCGCTGACCGGGGTGAAGGCCGTCGACATCAAGCTCGGCTGGACGCGCGCGATGCGGGCCACGGCCGCCACGCCGGAGGGTTCCCTCGCGGTCTACGTCGCTCATCTCCCCTCGGTGCGGGTGAAGATGAACGCCGGGTTCACCGCCCGGCAGCGGGACAAGAGCGCGGACGCGCTGGGCGAGGCCATCGCCGACGAGAGCCTGCCGCGGGTGATCCTCCTGGGCGACCTCAACGGCACGATGAACGATCGTTCCCTCAACGGCGTCACCTCGCAGATGCGCTCCACGCAGGGCGCGGCGGGCAGCGGGTTCGGGTTCAGCTGGCCGGCCGCGTTCCCGATGGCGCGCATCGACCAGATCATGGTGAAGGGCGTGGAGCCGGAGAGTTCCTGGACGCTGCCGAGGACGGGCAGCGACCACCTGCCCATCGCCGCCCGTGTGAACCTGACCACATCGGACTAGTCAACGCTGCTGGTCAGACCGCCGCCGCGCACTTTGTAAGGACAATCGGACACCGCACGGTAACCCGCCGGAATACTTTGCCTGGGATGCTTTGTTCCGTAGCTGAACTTAAAACACGTCCGCACGGAACCCGCTCCCCGAAAGGCGAAGCCCTCCCATGCCCCTGGCCCTGCTCGCGCTGGCCGTCGGCGCCTTCGGTCTCGGCACCACCGAGTTCGTGATGATGGGCCTGCTGCCCGACGTCGCCGACGACCTGCACATCTCGATCCCTGCCGCCGGGCACCTGGTCTCGGCGTACGCGCTGGGCGTGGTCATCGGCGCCCCGCTCCTGGCCGCGCTGACCGCGCGCATGCCCCGCCGCACCGTGCTGATCTCCCTGATGGCCCTGTTCGTGGCCGGCAACGCGCTGTCGGCCCTGGCCCCCACCTACGACTGGCTGCTGGCCGCCCGCTTCCTCAGCGGCCTGCCGCACGGCGCCTTCTTCGGCGTCGGCGCGGTCGTCGCGACGAACCTGGTGGCACCGGAACGCAAGGCCCGCTCGGTCTCCCTGATGTTCATGGGCCTGACCGTCGCCAACGTCGCGGGCGTCCCCGTCGCCACCCTCATGGGCCAGCACCTGGGCTGGCGGGCCACCTTCCTGGGCGTGAGCCTGATCGGCGTCGCCGCGATGGCCGCGGTCGCGCTGCTGATCCGCCGGACCGACACCCCGGCCCCGGTCTCCGGCCTGCGCGGCGAAGTGACCGCCCTGCGCTCCCTGCCGGTCTGGCTGGCCCTCGCCACCACCGTCGTCGGCTTCGGCGCCCTCTTCTCCGCGTACAGCTACATCACGCCGATGCTGACGGACTCGGCCGGGTACGCCGACTCCGACGTCACCCTGCTGCTGGCCCTCTTCGGCGTCGGCGCCACCGCGGGCAACCTGATCGGCGGCCGGCTCGCCGACCACGCGATGCGCGGCACCCTCTTCGGCGGCCTGGCCTCCATGGTCGTGGTGCTGCTCCTCTTCCCCGCCCTGATGCACGCGCAGTGGAGCGCGGCCCTCGCGGTGACCCTGCTCGGCGTGGCCGCCTTCGTCACCGGCTCCCCGCTCCAGTTGATGGTCATGGAACGCGCGGCGGCCGGCCCCTCCCTCGCCTCCTCCGCCAACCAGGCGGCCTTCAACCTCGCGAACGCGGGCGGCGCCTGGATCGGCGGCGTGGCCCTGGCCGCGGGCTTCGGCGTCACCTCCCCGGCGGTGGCGGGCGCGGCGCTCGCGGTCCTGGGCCTCGGCGTGGCGAGCGTGGCCTTCGCGGTGGACCGGCGCCGGGACATCCCGTCACCGGGCCGCGAACGGCTGATCGCGTCCCACGTACCGGACCCGGCGGAGCCGGTCCACTCCTGACCGCCGGCGGAGCCGGGCGCACACGTCCCGGTGACCGCCGTCCGGAGGCGACGGCGGACACGGGCCGTGCGCCGCGCCGTCGGCCGACGCCCGCCGCGGGCGTCTCCCTCGGGTCCGGAGGAGGCGGCGCGTGTCTTTCCTGGGTCCGGAGGACGCGGCGGGCGCTTCCCTCGGGTGTCCGGACGACGCGCAGGGGGGGGGGGGGGGGGGGGGATACAGAACCCCCCCCCCCCCCCCCCCCGAAGGGGCGGGGGGGGGGGGGAGGGGTAGCGGGGGGCCCGCCCCGGGAAGAACAAAAGGATGCGGGGGGGGATTA
>NZ_JBHZAN010000001.1:461419-499367 GCF_042754285.1 Streptomyces sp. NPDC059224 | reverse complement strand
GTTGATAGGCCGGATCTGGAAGCACCGTGAGGTGTGGAGGTGACCGGTACTAATAGGCCGAGGGCTTGTCCTCAGTTGCTCGCGTCCACTGTGTTGGTTCTGAAACCACGAACGGCCCCATGTCCTGGGTTACAGGGTGTGGTGCGGCTGAAACAGTTTCATAGTGTTTCGGTGGTCATAGCGTGAGGGAAACGCCCGGTTACATTCCGAACCCGGAAGCTAAGCCTCACAGCGCCGATGGTACTGCAGGGGGGACCCTGTGGGAGAGTAGGACACCGCCGAACAAATTTTGGGAAAGGCCCACGCCATATGGCGTGGGCCTTTCTGTATTTAGGGGTGTTGTCCCGTCAGAACGTCACGTCTGCCGTGGCGACCGTGCCGCCTTTTCGGCCGGGGGCCTCCTGCCACTGCCAGTAGAGGTTGGTGTGCGAGACGACCTGCTCCGGAGCCGGCGCACCGTACGCGGTGAGGTCCTCCGTGGTGTGGGCGTCGCCGACCAGGGTCGCGTCGTACCCGCGGACCATCGCGCCGTGCAGGGTGGAGCGGATGCAGGCGTCGGTCTGGGCGCCCGTGACGATCATGCGGCCCACGCCGTGTGCGGCCAGGACGGACTCCAGCTCGGTGTCCTCGAAGGAGTCTCCGTAACGCTTGTGGATGAGGGGCTCGGTGGCTTCCTCACGGGACAGCTCCGGAACGTACTGCCAAGGAGCGCTGTCCGGCTTCAGCTCGTCGCTGGAGTGCTGGATCCAGACCACCGGGACCGTCTCGGAACGGGCCTTGGCGAGCAGGGTGTTGATGTTGGCGATGACCTCGTCGCGGTTGTGGGAGCTGTCCACCACCCCGTTCTGCACATCGACGATCAGCAGGGCGGTGTTCGGGCGGTTCGGCAGAGTCGTCATGGCGTCCACACTAGGCCGGGGCACTGACACCGGGCCCTCTGCGAGCTGTCGTAAACGAGGTGAGCGAGGTGGACGGTGGCGGCTACCGTGGCCGTATGGATGCGATGACCAGCGGTGACTACGGTGTTCGCGGGATACGGGCCGAGGAGTGGGAAGCCGTGAAGCGGCTGCGGCTGGTCGCGCTGCGGGACCCCGTGGCGCGTATCGCGTTCCTGGAGACCTACGAGGACGCCGTGGACCGGCCGGACTCCTTCTACCAGGATCGGGCCGCGCGGTCGGCCGAGGAACCCAGTGGTGCGCGGCAGTTCATCGCCGAGACGGCGGGCGGGGAGTGGGTCGGGAGTCTGACCGTGCTGATCGAGGAGGCCGGGTCGACGGACTGGGCAGGGGCCCGGGTCGAGCGGCGGCAGGGGCATGTGGTCGGGGTGTTCGTGCGGCCGGAGCACCGGGGGAACGGCCTGATCAAGGCGCTGTTCGACACCGGTGTGGCCTGGGCGCGGGAGCGGGGTGCCGAGCGGGTGAGGCTGCTGGTGCACGAGGGCAACCCACGGGCCCAAGGTGCGTACCGCAAGGCGGGGTTCGTGCCGAGCGGGGTGCTCATGCCGTTCGTCAAGGACGAGACGGAGAACGAGGTCGAGTTCGTTCTGGAGTGGCCTTCCTAGGCGGTCGGCTGGACCGGCAGTTCGCGGTGCGGCCAGCGGGACCTGGCCTGTTCGTGCGAGCGGAGCAGGGCGAGGGTCGGCAGGCCCTGTTCGACACCGGTGGTGAGCAGATCGGGCAGTTGGGGGAGCGGGGCGACGGCCGCGACGTCGTCCAGGACCAGGGTCAGTGGTGGGTCGAGCCGACCGGAGGATGACCGTTCGGCCATGCGCCGGCCGCGCTCGACCACGCTGGAGGCGAGAGCCGTCAGAAGAGGCATCGCGCCCGGGTTGGTCCTGGGGTCTTCGATGGATTCACCGACCACATAAAGCGTGCCCCCTTCGGAGACGAAGGAATCCAGGGCGAGTGCATCGGATCGGTTGGGTGTGCAGGCTTCGCGGATGTTGACCGTGAAGAGGGCGGCGAGGGCCCGTGCGGTCAGCTCCTGGGCGATGTCCCGGCGTTCGGGGTGCGAGGTGAGAGCGGCTTCGAGTTCGCCGGCCGCGCCGGGGGCCGCCTTCGGGTGGGTACGGAGGGTTCGTACGGCGTCCTGGACGCCGGTGCCCTGGGCCCAGCGGTGGACGTGGCGGACCGTGCGGTTCTCCAGGGCGGCTGCGTGCAGGTAGCTGCGCAGGAGGGTCTCGGCCGTGTCGGTGACCGCCTGGTCGATCCTGGCGGTGGGTTTCACGGGGGCGAGGAGTGCCTGGGCGCGCTGCACCGCGGTCTGCTTGTCCTCGCAGTGGGCCGTGGGGGACCAGTGGAAGCGGGCCGGGGTGTCGCAGAGGTGGTTCGGGTCGTAGAGGAGGTTCGGGCCGAGCTTGGCCCGGGCGTCCTTCGTGTCCGACCAGAGGGCCGGGTTCGAGGTGATGACGAGGGTGGGGCCGGCCGCGTCGCGGATGGCCTGGGCCGCCGTGGCGTGGCGGGCTTCCCGGGGGGCGACGTGGATCTTCGTCCAGCCGTTCAGCCGTTCACCGCCCGGGGCGGGGTGAGGGTAGAAGCCGTCGGGGGCGGCGCCGGTCCGCCGACCGGCCGTGGGCGCGAGGCCCGCTTCCGGGCCCGTCGACTCGAGGACCAAGGGCTCCGGGACGATCGGCTCCGGGGCGAGGAGCACGGTCGGCTGCGGGCCGGTTTGCGGTTCCGCGCGTGGCTCGGGGACCGGTGTCGTCGCCGCGGCGAGCCTCTCCGCGGTGCGTCTTCTTCTTCCCGCGCGCCATCTCGCCACCGTGCCCATCACGAAGACCGTCAGGACCAGCAGGATCATCAGCTGGCCGATGAACAGGCCCCAGAACAGGCCCCATCCCGACAGCCGGGCCGGCGGTGTGTCCGGCCAGGCGCCTGTGACGTCCCGCGGTTCGCCGATGAGGTGGCGCATCGCGGGCGGGGTGTGGGCCAGGTCGACGGTCGACGGCCAGGTGCCGTGGGAGAACCAGGCCGCCAGGCCGGTCGCCGTCCACACCAGTGCCGTGATGCCGAGCAGGAACGCGAGTATGCCGATCAGCAGGCCGTCGGGAATGCCGCCGCCGCTGTGCTGTCCGCGTTCCTGCCGGGGGTCCGGTCTCACGATCGGGTCCTCCCTATGCCACCGTCGATTCCGAGTCGCCGAGGTGTTGTTCGACGAAGGTCGCCGCCCGTTGTTCCGCCTCCAGCTCCGCGGCGTGCAGGGCGTCGTCGGCGGCGGCGAGCTGGTCGGCGGACGACTCGGTCATCGCGCGGTCCGTGAAGACGAGCGGGCGTTCCGTCTCGGTGACCAGGTGCTTGACCACCTGGACATTGCCGTTGACGTCCCAGACGGCGATGCCGGGGGTGAGGGTCGGGATGATCTCCACCGCCCAGCGGGGCAGGCCCAGCACCCGGCCGGTGGCGCGTGCCTCGTCCGCCTTCTGGGCGTAGATGGTCCGGGTCGACGCCATCTTGAGGATCGCCGCCGCCTCCTTGGCTGCCGCACCGTCGACGACGTCGGAGAGGTGGTGGACGACGGCGACGAAGGAGAGGCCGAGCCGGCGGCCGAACTTCAGCAGGCGCTGGAAGAGCTGGGCCACGAACGGGCTGTTGATGATGTGCCAGGCCTCCTCGACCAGGAAGATGCGCTTCTTCCGGTCGGGGCGGATCCAGGTGTGCTCCAGCCACACGCCGACGATCGCCATCAGGATGGGCATGGCGATGGAGTTGCGGTCGATGTGGGAGAGGTCGAAGACGATGAGCGGGGCGTCGAGGTCGATGCCGACGGTCGTCGGCCCGTCGAACATGCCCCTGAGGTCACCGTCGACCAGACGGTCCAGGACCAGGGCGACGTCCAGGCCCCAGGCCCGTACGTCGTCTATGGCGACGTTCATCGCCTCCGCGGACTCCGGCTCCGGGTGCCGTAGCTGCTCGACGATGTCCATCAGGACCGGCTGGCGGTCGAGGATCGTCTCGTTGACGTAGGAGTGGGCGACCTTGAGGGCGAAGCCCGAGCGTTCGTCGAGGCCGTGGCCCATCGCCACCTCGATGATGGTGCGGAGCAGCGCCAGCTGGCCGGTGGTGGTGATCGACGGGTCCAGCGGGTTCAGGCGGATGCCGTGGTTCAGGGCGGCCGTCGGATCGAGCCGGATGGGGGTTATCCCCAGCTCTTCCGCGATGAGGTTCCACTCGCCGACGCCGTCCTCGCCCTGGGCGTCCAGGACGACGACCTGCCGATCGCGGAAGCGCAGCTGCCGCAGGACGTAGGTCTTCTCCAGGGCCGACTTGCCGTTGCCGGACTCGCCGAGGACCAGCCAGTGCGGGGCCGGGAGCTGCTGGCCGTAGAGCTGGAACGGGTCGTAGATGTAGCCCTTTCCGGAGTACACCTCACGGCCGATGATGACGCCCGAGTCGCCCAGGCCGGGCGCGGCGGTGGGCAGGTAGACCGCCTGGGCCTGGCCGGTCGAGGTGCGGACCGGGGAGCGGGTCGTCTCGACCTTCCCGAACAGGAAGGACGTGAAGGCTTCGGTGAGGACGGACAGCGGGTCCCTCATCAGGGCATCAGCCTCTACCTTCGGATTCCGGTGGCGAAGGGCAGTGTGTTCACGAAGGCGCGGTGGTGCTCGCGGTCGCACCATTCCAGTTTGAGGTACGACTTTCCGGCGGACGCCCTTATCGTGCGCTTGTCGCGGTTGAGGGCTTCCGGGGTGCGGGAGGAGACCGTGATGTAGCCGACCAGGTTGACGCCGGCCGCGCCGCTGGCCAGGTCCTCGCCGCGCTGGTCGAGGCGGTTGTGGGCGGCGATGTCGCGGGGGTCGACGGTCCGGTTCATCTTGGCGGCGCGGGACGCCTCCGCCTCGTCGTTGGTCTTCTCGGTCAGCATGCGCTCGATGGCGACCTCGGTGGGTTCGAGGTCCATGGTGACCGCCACCGTGCGGATGACGTCCGGGGTGTGGACGAGCAGCGGGGCGAGGAAGTTGACGCCGACGGGGGTCATCGGCCACTCCTTCACCCAGGCCGTGGCGTGGCACCAGGGCGCGCGGGTGCTGGACTCGCGGGTCTTCGCCTGGAGGAACGTGGGCTCCATGGCGTCCAGTTCGGCCGGCCAGGCGTTGCGCTGGGTCATCGCCTGGATGTGGTCGATGGGGTGGTCGGGGTCGTACATGGAGTGGATGAGGGAGGCGAGCCGGCCCTGGCCGAGGGGCTGGCGGACGCGGATGTCCGCTTCCTGGAGGCGGGAGCAGATGTCCGTCAGTTCACGGGCCATGACGACCGCGAGACCGGCGTCGCGGTCCAGCTTGCGGCCGGACTGGGGGCGGGCCGCGCGGGCCATCGCCTGGGCCTCGGCGGCCAGTTCGCGGGAGTAGTGCATGCAGGCGACGAGGTAGGCGCGGTGCTGCTCGCTGCTGGTGGAGACCATGGACTGCAGCTGGTCGTACGACTGCGACAGCCAGCTCGGGGCCTTCTCGTCGCCCCGCTGGGCGACGTCCTTGGCGTGGGCGTCGGGGTCGGCCGGGAGGGTGCGGGCGAGCATCTGGAGGCGGGTGACGAAGCCGTCGCCGTTGGCCACGTGCTTGAGCAGGGTGCCGAAGCGGTCGACGAGGGCTTCCTGGTCCTCGGAGTCGCGCAGGCCGACGCCGGGGCCCTCGATCTCGATCGCGGCGGTGACCGTCTTGCGGTCGGCGTGCAGGAGTACGGCGATCTCGTCGGGGCCGAAGGGCGCGGCGAGCCAGCTGATCCGGCCGATGCCGGGCGGGGGGCCGATCTCGACCTCACGGCCGTCGATACGGGTGCCCGCCTCGGCCGCGGCGGAACGGTAGACCGTGCCCTGGCGCAGGCTCCGCTTGTAACTGCGGTTGATCTCGAACCACTTGTAGAACGTGCGGCGCTTGTAAGGGACGTAGACCGCCGCCAGCGCGAGCAGGGGGAAGCCCATGAGGAGCACGATCCGCAGGGAGAGGACCGGGACGAGGAGCCCGCACATCATGCCGAGGAACGCGCCCGCGATGATCAGCACGATCTCGCCGGATTCACGGTTCCTGCCGACGATCGCGTTCGGCCGGGCGCGGCCGATCAGATACGTACGGCGGGGCGTGATCGGATGGGACAGATGGGACTCGGTCGTCAACGCCCTTCACCTCCCGAGCTGTTGTTGCGGGTGTTGCCGGCGTGCGGGGTGTTCATCGGGCCGGGCGCGCGGGGTGCGGGTGCGGCGGAGGGGACAGATCCGCCGCCACCACCGTTCGGGGTGCGCGTGCTGTGCGCGGCGACGCCGCCCGAGGCGGGGTTGGACGGGCGGGCACCGGAGGAGGCGGAACCGCCGCCCCTGCCTCCGCCGCTGTTGTTGTCGGCGCGGGCGCTGTGTGTCCTGATGCCCTGGGCGACCAGGTTGGCGGGGCTGCTGATGACCGCGGCGGCCTTGCCCTCGGCGCCCGACATGATGCGGTTGCTGCGGCCGGCCGCGATCTCGTCGCCGAAGCCGGGGACGAAGCGGTAGATCATCGCGCTGGCGAAGATGGCGAGCAGGATGATGGCGAGGCCGGAGACGACGGCGGAGAAGGCGTCGGGGCCGCCGTCGGTGGACAGGGCGCCGGCGAGGCCGAGCACTATCACGATGACCGGCTTGACGAGGATGACGGCGATCATGATGCCGGCCCAGCGGCGGACGTGGCCCCACAGGTTCTTGTCGACGAGGCCGGCGTAGACGACGGTGCCGAGGAGGGCGCCGACGTAGAGCAGGGCGGCCCTGATGACGAGCTCCAGCCAGAGCACTCCGGCGGCGAGGATGCTGACCAGGGAGACGACGATCAGCATGATCGGGCCGCCGCCGATGTCGTCGCCCTTGTTGAGGGCGCCGGAGAAGGTGCCGAAGAACGTGTCCGTCTGGTTGCCGGTGGTCCTGGCGAGGACGTCGGTGACGCCGTCGGTGGCCGAGACGACGGTGTAGAGGATGAGGGGCGTGAAGGCGGACGCCAGGACCGTCAGCCAGAGGAAGCCGACGGCTTCGGAGATCGCGGTGCTGAGGGGGACGCCTCGCACTGCGCGTTTGGCGACGGCCAGGAGCCAGAGCAGGAGCGTGAGGATCGTCGACGCGGCGAAGACGACGGCGTACTGCTGGAGGAACTTCTGGTTGGTGAAGTCGACGTTGGCGGTCTCCTTCACGGCGTCACTGAGCTTGTCGACGGTCCAGGAGGCGGCCTTGGCGCAGCCCTGAGCGAGCGAGGAGAGGGGGTCGAGGGTGGAGGTCAGGGGGTCGGTGGTCCCCCCACTTCCGCCGGAGCCGCTGTCGTTCTCGCAGTACTTCCTGGCGGGGCCGGCGATCAGTCCGCAGGAGTCGCTGCTGGTCGTGGGCGAAGGGCTCGTGGAGGGGACGGGGGCCGCGAAGGCGTGGCCTGCCAGGACAATGAGGGAGGCCTGCAAGGAGGCCACCAGGCCGGTCAGTTTGAGCGCACGGTGCTGGCTAGCGGGCATAGGTGAACCCTCCGAACTCCTGGACCGCCTTGCTGATCTCGTCGGACCCGGACACGGGGTTGTCGCCGGTGACCGGAGTTGGGCCGGTTCTCTGGCTGGACTCCAGAACCTTCCAGTCGCCACCGCTCCGGCTGAGTTTCATGGTGACGGTGAACCAGTTGTTGGTCACGGGGTTGGTCGAGGTGGTGCCCGCGATGCCGAACAGGCCGTTGCACCAGACCTCGACGGTGGCCGCGCTGTCGCTGTACGACGTCACCTTGGTGCCGACCGGCAGGGTCCGGCTGACGAACGTGCTGCCCGCGGGAGCCGTGCCGTCGGTGTTCAGGCCGACCTTCTTCAGGAAGTCGGCGGAGTAGTCGGCGTCGAAGCCGGACTGCAGTGTGTTCACGGTGCCGGGATCGGCGACGGTCTGCACGATCGCATGCCGTTCGGCGGTGTTGAACATGGCGTCCGAGCCCAGCGTCACCGCATAGTTCGCCGCCGCACTCTGTGCGCCCTGCTGGCTCTGGGCGAACCCTGTCGGAATCCCCTGGCTCTTCGTCTCCACCGGCTTCGTGCCGCTCGCCGCCGTTGACGAGGTGCTCGGCTGCGACCCGTTGCCGCCTGTGGTCTTCGCCGACGGCGAGTCCCCGTCTCCGCCTCTGTTCGCGAAGGCGATCGCCGCGATCAGGAGGACGACCACGCCGACGACCGTCACCAGGCTTCTGGACGAGGAGCGGCCGCCCCGGCGGGAGGCTCCGCCGTAGGGGTCGCTCTCGGGCAGGCGGGTGCGGGTGTGGCCCGTCTCCGGGTAGCCGGGCTCGTCTCCGAGGCTCATGCCGCGTACTCCCCCTCCACGTCGAACCGGAACGCGTAGCAGTACGACGGTAGCCGTGCTGGTTCCCGCGCGGGCGCGGTGTGGTGACTCGACATCAGGGAGACGCAACCTCGGAGCGGGGGTGAGGGAGGTGCAGATTGGCTAGACGGCCATGCCGTACACGATCGTGAACAGGGTGCCGAGTGAGCCGATGATGAAGACTCCGGTCAGTCCGGCGATGATGAGGCCCTTGCCCTGTTCGGCACTGAAGGTGTCGCGGAGGGCCGTGGCGCCGATGCGCTGTTTGGCGGCGCCCCAGACGGCGATGCCGAGGCAGAGCAGGATGGCGACGGCCATGACCACCTGGATCATCGTCTTCGCCTCGTTGCCCAGGCTGCCGAAGGGGCCCCAGTCCGGAGCGATCCCGCCGATGATGGTGTTGATGTCTCCCTTGTCGGCCGCATAGAACACGTAAGTCACCGCCCCTGGTGGGTAGTTCCGTTCGCCCCTGCCGGGTGCAGAGGTCACGCATCATTCTCGCCGAAAACGTCGCCGGAGTATGTCGACTTGACGTCATCGATTGGCGGGTTTCGTACGAAAGGCTCGCACGGTCACTCTGTGTATCACGGCAGGTCACGCCGGGCAATGAGGCCTGAGCGGAACCTGTCGTGCGGTTCCGTCGTTAACCCCCCTTACGACCTGGCACGTTTCATGACGGCCGGTGGGGTGACGGGTCGAGACGATGTTCTCACGGGGGTCAGGGGGAAATGGCCAGTGGGCCCCGGCTGATGCCGGAGCCCACTGGGGTGGTGACGGATGGTCAGCCGGTGAAGGCGGCGACACCCTCCGGGGTGCCCCAGCCGGTCGGACCGTCGTAGCCGGTCGTGGCGGTGCAGTAGTACGAGGTGGGGCAGGTGCCGTTGTTGCCGCTCGTGACGTCGTTGAGGGACGAGGTGCCGGCGTAGGCGTACGGGAACTTGGCCGGGTAGGAGCCGCTGGACGGGTTCCCGGCGAGGGCGTAGACGCCGGCGATGATCGGCGCGGAGACGCTGGTGCCGCCGAAGGTGTACCAGCCGGCGGTGACGCCGTAGGAGTCGTAGACGGAGACGCCGGTGGCCGGGTCGGCGACGGCGGAGACGTCGGAGATCATGCGCTTGGTGCAGCCGGTGTCGGTCTGCCAGGTGGGCTTGGCGTCGTAGGCGGAGCAGCCGGAGCCGGTGCCCTCGGTGCTCGACGTCTTCCACACCGTCTCGGTCCAGCCACGGCTGTTGGAGGACGTCGACAGCTTGGTGCCGCCCACCGAGGTCACGTACTTCGACGCGGCCGGGTACTCGGCGCCGTAGCCCTCGTCGCCGGCGGAGACGGTGATGGCGACTCCGGTGTGGTTGAAGTACGAGGAGTCGTACGAGGTGTCCGAGGAGGACTCGCTGCCGCCGTAGCTGTTGGAGACGAACTTGGCGCCCAGGGTGACCGCCTCGTTCACCGCGGTGCCGAGGTTGGCCATGGTGGCGCTCTTGGCCTCGACCAGCAGGATGTTGCAGTTGGGGCAGATCGCGCTCGCCATGTCGAGGTCGAGGGAGATCTCCTCGGACCAGCCGGCGTCGGAGGAGGGCAGGGAGGTCGTGGAGCCGGTCTGGGAGACCTTCTTGAAGCAGCCGTTGGCCGTGGTGCAGGCGGAGAGGCCGTAGTAGGAACGGTAGGTCGCGAGGTCGGTCTCGGCGTTGGGGTCGTTGTACGCGTCGACGATCGCGATGGTCTCGCCCGAGCCGTTGGAGGCCGCGGCGGAGGTCAGGCCGTAGGCCGTCCGGAGGCTGGTCGGGCTGTAGCCGGAGGGGGTGGAGGCGTCGGCGGCCTTGGGGGTGACGCCGGTCCTCGCGGCCTGCTGCTTCTGGTAGGCGGTGAGGCCGCCGGTGACGCGGTAGGAGTTGCAGGCGAGTTCGCCCGTGTGCTTGGGGGTGGCACAGGGGGTCGCGGTGTAGGTCACCTTGGCGGGGGACACGGAAGGCGCCGCGTCGGCCTGGACGGCGGTGCCGAATCCGGCGAGCAGCAGTGCGGCCGTGGCCGCCGCCGCGGTGCCGAGGCGGCGCCAGCCACCGCGTAGCGAAGCTCTGTCGGGGGGAGTGGAACGCATGCGTGCAGCCTCCTGAGTTCCGGTATGGGGGAGGAACAGGGGCGGTGCGGGTGCGATCTGGTGCGTGGTGGTGCGCGTCGAGAATCCTTTGTTGAGTACGCGACAACAAGAGGGTTCAGGAATCATGACTTCCGCATTGCCGATCAGGGTGTTCGCGTGACCCGTCGATGGCCGGCCGTTGTCCTGCGGATGGCGGGTGCTTGACGCAACGCACAGGCGGTGCACGGGAGTTGCCAAGGTGGCGGGAGCTGCGAAAAACGGGTCACGGCCGGCTGCCGTGACCCGTTTCCCTTTCGGCGCCGCCGAGGGGACCCCACGTCCCCCTCACGGTGGCGGCTCCCCGTGACCCGACGGGGAGGTCCTTCCGGGTCCTAGCCGGTGAAGGCGTCGGTCCCTTCCGGGGTGCCCCAGCCGGTCGGACCGTCGTAGCCCGACCTGGCGGTGCAGAAGTACGACGTGGAGCACGAGCCGTTGGATCCGCTCGTCACGTCGTTCAGGGCGGAGCTGCCGGCCGCCGCGTAGGGGTACTGGGCCGGGTAGTCGCCGCTGCCCGGGGTGCCGGCCAGTGCGTAGACCGAGGCGATGATCGGCGAGGAGGCGCTGGTGCCGCCGTAGGTGTTCCAGCCGGTGCCGTCCGCGCCGTAGGAGTCGTAGACGGAGACGCCGGTGGCCGGGTCGGCGACGGCGGAGACGTCGGAGATCATGCGCTTGGTGCAGCCGGTGTCGGTCTGCCAGGTGGGCTTGGCGTCGTAGGCGGAGCAGCCGGAGCCGGTGCCCTCGGTGCTCGACGTCTTCCAGACCGACTCGGTCCAGCCACGGCTGTTGGAGGAGGTCTTCAGGGCGGTGCCGCCGACGGCGGTCACGTAGCGGGAGCCTGCCGGGTACTCGGCGCCGTAGCCCTCGTCGCCGGCGCTCGCGGTGATGGCCACGCCCGCGTGCTTGTAGTACGAGGTGTCGTACGACGTGTCCGAGGAGGACTCGGAGCCGCCGTAGCTGTTGGAGACGAACTTGGCGCCCAGCTTGACGGCCTCGTTCACCGCGGTGCCGAGGTTGGCGTCCGAGGCCGACTTGGCCTCGACGAGCAGGATGTGGCAGTTGGGGCAGATCGCGCTGACCATGTCGAGGTCGAGGGACTCCTCGCCGGCCCAGCCGCTGTCGGCGGCGGGCAGGGAGGTCGTGGAGCCGGTCTGGGAGACCTTCGTGAAGCAGCCGTTGGCCGTGGTGCAGGCGGAGAGGCCGTAGTGCGACCGGTAGGTCGCGAGGTCGGTCGCGGCGTTCGGGTCGTCGTACGCGTCGACGATCGCGACCGTCTCGCCCGAGCCGTCGGAGGCGGCGGCGGAGGTCAGGCCGTAGGCCGACTGGAGGTCGCTCGGGCCGTATCCGGTGGGGGAGGCGGACGCGGCGTCCGGCTTGAGGGTCTTCGGCGTCACACCCTTGAGTGCGGCCTGCCTCTCCATGAAGGCGGTGGTGCCGCCGGTGACCCGCAGGGCGTCGCAGGCGGCGAAGCCCTTCTTCGGGGTGGTACCGCAGCCGGCCTTCTCGTACCGCACATGGGCCTTGGCGACCTGGGCGGCGACGGCCTTGGTGTCGGCCTGGTGGGCCACGGTGGTGGTGGCGGTGGCCGCGGTGGCGTGCGCCGCGGTGCCGAGTCCGGCCGCGAGCAGGGCGGCGGTGGCCGCGGCTGCCGAGCCGACGTGGCGCCATCTGCCGCGTATGTGGGGGGAGTTGGGGGTGGTCGTACGCAACGTACAGCCTCCTGGAAGAGGGGGACAGAGGCCTGCGGGTGGGGGGCCACCGGCGCGGTTGCCGGTGGGGGCGGCGGCCCGCGACGACCATCGCGTTGTTCAGTACGCGACAACAAGGTGGGTTTCGGAATCCTGACTTCCGCGTTACTGAAGGACGGCCGGGGCTTACTGATCATTGGGCCGCGGATGGCGGGACGTTGGGGTCCGGTTGACCCGGGGCGCCGGAGGGGGCGGCTCAATGCGCGTTGACCGGGCGTACCCGGCGGTCAGCGGGGCTTCAGGCCGTGCAGGACGTGGTGGACGTGTTCGTCGAGTCCGGCCAGGGCCTCGTGGGCCGGCAGGGCGCAGCCGGCGATGAGGGCGGCCAGACCGTGGATGCTCGCGGCCGCGACGAGGGTGAGCCGCTCCGGATCGCCCTCGATGATCTCGCCCCGGGCCTGCGCGTCGGCGACCAGGCGGGTGAAGGACCCCAGGGACGCGTCGATCACCTCGGCGGTCGGCACGGAGCTCTGCGGATCGTGCTTGCGCGCGAACATCAGCTCCAGCAGTTCGGGGTGGTCCACCGCGAAGGTGAGATAGGCCCGGGCGAGCGCGCTGACCCGCGGTTCGAGGGGTGCGGCCGGGTCGTCGGCCGCGTTCAGGGTGCGCTGCAGGCGGTCGTAGCCGCTGAGCGCGAGCGCGTCCAGCAGGGCCTGCTTGTCCTTGAAGTGGCGGCCGGGCGCGGCGTGGCTGACGCCGATGTCGCGGGCCAGTTCGCGCAGGGACAGCGCGGCGACGCCCTTCTCGCGCAGGGTGCGCTCGGCGCTGGTGAGCAGGGCGGCGCGCAGGTCTCCGTGGTGGTAGGGGCGGCTTGGCGGCATGAAGGTCATCGTAACCCGGATGTTGGCGGTGCCAGCTTTGTTGGCGTCGTCAGCATTGTTGGCGTTGCCATCTTTGTTGTCATTGACAGCATTGTTGTCGACGCCTACATTGGCGCCCATGGCTGAGAAGACTGGTACATGGACCGCATCCGACCTTCCCGACCTCGCCGGCCGCACGGCCGTGGTCACCGGCGCCAACAGCGGCATCGGCCTCACCGCCGCCGACGCGCTGGCCCGGGCCGGTGCGCACGTGGTGTTCGCGGTACGGGACCCGGAGCGCGGGCGCGTGGCCGCCGCGCGGGTGACCGGCAGCACGGAGGTGCGCCGTCTGGACCTGGCGGACCTGTCCTCGGTACGGGAGTTCGCGGCCGCCTGGGACCGTCCGCTGGACCTTCTGATCAACAACGCGGGCGTGATGATGCTCCCGGAGCAGTCCACCAAGGACGGCTTCGAGATGCAGTTCGGCACGAACCACCTGGGGCACTTCGCGCTGACCAACCTGCTGCTGCCGTATCTCACGGACCGGGTGGTGACGCTTTCCTCCAGGCTGCACCGGGGCGGCGAGGGCGTGATCCACTTCGCCGACGTCAACCTGCGCGGCACCTACAACCCGTCCCGCGCCTACGCCCAGTCCAAGCTGGCCAACCTGTTGTTCACCCTGGAACTCCAGCGCCGGCTGGCGGAGGCCGGCTCCCCGGTCCGCGCGCTGGCCGCGCACCCCGGCTACGCGGCGACCAACCTCCAGAGCCACACCGCCAATCCGCTGGCCCGGCTCGGCATGCGCCTCGGCAACCTCCTCGTCGCCCAGGACGGCCGCGCCGGCGCGCTTCCCACGCTGTACGCGGCGACCCAGGACCTGCCCGGCGCCAGCTATGTCGGCCCGGACGGCATGGGCGGCATGCGGGGCGCTCCGGCGCTGGCCGGCCGCAGCCCGGCGGCGAGCGACCCGGTGGCGGCCCGCAGGCTGTGGACGCTGTCGGAGGAGATGACGGGCGTGAAGTGGCCGCTCGGGGTGGAGGCCGTCTGAGGGGCGGCGGTGGAGGTGGCGGCCCGGTGGCCGTCGCCCCGTACCCGGGCGCCCCGTACCCGGTCGCCCAGGACCCGGGCGCCCCTCGGCCGGTCCGCACCCGCCGGATACGGTGAGCGGGCAGGACGGACACGACGGATACGACGGTTCTCCGGGAGGCGGCCGGATGAGCGGTGGCGTGGACTTCGCGCTCGACGGGCGTAAGGCCCTGGTGACCGGTTCCGTGCGCGGTCTGGGCCTGGAGATGGCCCGGGGCCTGGCGGGCGCGGGCGCGCGGGTGATCCTGAACGGCCGTGACCCGGCGCCGCTGGAGGCGGTGGCCGGGGGGCTGCGCGACGACGGTCTCGACGTGACGGGCGCCGTGTTCGACGTCACCGACCGGGAGGCCGCCGAGGAGGCGGTGACCGCCCTCGGTGCGATCGACATCCTGGTCAACAACGTGGGCCACCGCGATCGGCGCGGGGTCCACGAGCTGACCCCGGACGAGCTGTCCGCGTTCCTCAACGTCCACCTGACCTCGGCGTACGCGCTGAGCCAGACGGTCGCCCGGGGCCTGGCGGCGCGGGACACCCCGGGCCGCATCATCAACGTCTCGTCGGTCGTCGGCCAGCTGGGCCGCACCGGCGACGTCGCCTACGCCACGGCGAAGGCGGGCCTGGACGGTCTGACCCGCGCGCTGGCGGCCGACCTCGGACCCAGCGGCACGACGGTGAACTCCGTGGCCCCCGGTACGTTCGCGACGGACGTCAACGCGGAGCTCGCGCAGGACCCGGAGTGGGAGCGGTGGCTGCGCACGCGCACGGCACTGGGCCGCTGGGGCCGCCCCGCCGAGATCGCCGGCATCGTCGTCTTCCTGGCGAGCGACGCGGCCTCCTTCATCACCGGCCAGACGATCGCGGTGGACGGCGGCATGACGACGACGTTCTGAGCGGGGTGAGGGCTGTCGGGCCTGCTCAGGGGCTGCCCGCGGCGACGTACGCGTGCGTCCTGGCCGGCCGGACCGTGGCGGCCCCGAACGCGATTGCCGAGTCACCGGACCCGAGGACCACGTCGAAGGCCCCTTCGCGCGAGGTCATGGCGATGTGCTCGGCCTCGGCGGCGCCCCAGCCGGTGACCCGGAGCCGGGCCACCCCCTCGAACACGAGGGGGAACTCGAAGCTGCTGAACCCGCGCTCCCGCCACTCCGGGGGAACGTTCACGGGCAGCGCCCGGGCACCGGAACCCAGGGTCACCGGGGTTCCGCGAGGAGCCGTGACCAGTCAGCGCTCATAGAACGTCTTCTCGTCTGGAACGTCTTCTCGTCGGTGTCGGGGAGGGCGGTGTGCCGGCGCGAATCGACCTTGGCCGCGTGGGGAGAGGAGGGCGAGGCGACGCGCAGGGTGACCGTGGGTCCCCGCCCGTCAACTGCCTGGCGCCCTGCCATACCGGTGTCGTCGCCGGAACGTAGTCGTCGATCTCGAGTGGCGCGGTCCCCTCGGGAATACCGGCGTCACGCGGAGCCGTCGCCCTCGCCTCCTCGAAGGAGGGTGGGCCTCGCGTGGGTGTTCCACGCGGTGGTCCCCACCCCCGTACTTCACTCTGTGCGCCGTGGGTGGTCGGTGGGGGGTGGGGTTCACAGGGAAATCTCAGTGAAGCAGGGAGCCGTTTCTCACCTTTGTGGGACACAGTGGGGGCTGATGAAGGGCACCTCGCGCATCTCTTCCGTCACGCGCCGTGTCGCGCTCGGCGCGGCGGCCGTGCTTGCCGCCACCTCGGCCTCGGTGGCGGCCGCCGACGACGGCCCCGGACCCTTCGGGGTGACCGCGGTGGTCGGGCCGACCGCGGAGAGCGCGCGGGTCGGGGCGCTGTTCGGTGCCGACCGGGCCGGGAACCTGGCCGGCCACCACTTCTGCACCGCCTCCGTCGTGCACAGCCCGCAGCGGGACCTGATCGTCAGCGCGGCGCACTGCGTCGACGGGGACGACGCCGGCGGACTCGTCTTCGTGCCGGGGTACCGGGACGGACAGGCGCCGTACGGGGTGTGGAAGGTGGGGCGGCGGTACCTGCCCGACGGTTGGGAGAAGGGGCGGGACGAGGACAGCGACGTGGCCTTCGCCGTCGTCGGGGAACTGGACGGCAGGCGGGTCGAGGAGGTGACCGGGGCCAACCGTTTCGTCAGCGGCATGGCCACCGGGGCCACCGCCGTGACCGTGACCGGGTACCCCGACTCCCGTGAGGTGCCGGTCAGTTGCACCAACAAGCCGGTCGCCCGCAGCGCCACCCAGCAGCGGATCGACTGTCCCGAGTTGACCGGCGGCACCAGCGGGAGCCCCTGGGTGAACGGGGACCACGAGGTGGTCGGGGTGCTGGGCGGGCACGAGCGGGGCGGCTCGACCGCCGACACGTCCTACAGTGTCGTCCTCGGGAGCGAGGCCGGCGAGCTGTACCGGGACGCCGCAGCCGGGTGAAACGGCGTCAGGCGCGCCGTCCTGCCGCGAAATAGCGCCACTCTCGGCCGAAATGGCGTTGAACAGCCCTGACATGGGGGAGGGTTGGGGCGTGCGGAAAGTTTGGGTGATCGGTGGCGCGGCGGTCGGCCTCGGGCTGAGCTTCGTCATGCTGCTCGTCGTCGGGGTGTACGTCGTCGCCGGGAACCTGCTGGGCGGTGCCGGCGGCGCCGGCAAGGCGCTGGCCAAGGGAGCGGTACCGGCCGCCTACTCCACACTCGTGCAGAAGTGGGGCAACCTGTGCTCCGCGATCAACCCCGCCCTGCTCGCGGCGCAGCTCTACCAGGAGAGCGGGTTCAACCCGAGGGCGCAGAGCGCGGCGGCCGCGCAGGGAATAGCTCAGTTCATCCCGGGGACCTGGGCCACCCACGGCATCGACGGCGACGGTGACGGGGACCGGGACGTCTGGGACCCGAATGACGCGATTCCGTCGGCCGCCTCCTACGACTGCCAGCTCGCCTCGTACGTCAAGGACGTCCCCGGCAACACATCCGACAACATGCTCGCCGCCTACAACGCGGGGGCCTACGCGGTCATCAAGTACAAGGGTGTGCCGCCGTACAAGGAGACCCAGAACTACGTCAGGACGATCACCACCCTCGCGGACAGCTTCGCCGCGCCGGTCAGCCGGCTCTCCCCGACCAAGCAGGCCGCCGGCGCGATCGAGTACGCCCAGAAGAAGCTCGGCACCCCCTACCTCTGGGGCGGGAACGGCACAGCTCAGGACGGCGGCCGGTTCGACTGTTCCGGACTGACCAAGGCGGCGTACGCGAGTGTCGGGATCACGCTGCCCCGCGTCGCCAACGACCAGTACAACGCCGGTCCGCACCCCTCGCGGGGCGAACTGCTCCCGGGGGACCTGGTCTTCTTCTCCACCGACCTGTCCGACTCCCGCGCCATCCACCACGTGGGTATCTACGTAGGCGGCGGGTACATGATCGACGCGCCCTACACCGGGGCGGTCATCCGCTTCGATCCCATCGACGGCGCCGACTACTTCGGGGCCACCCGGGTCACCGAGGATGGCGCGAAAGCGCTGCCCACCACGGTGTGAACGGAGCGTATAACCCACCCCCTGAGCTGGGGCTTTGTGTCTCTCTTCGATAACGTCTGCGTGATCATTCGGTGGAACCTGGAACGTAGTGACGGGGGCCGTGCGTTCCTGTTGACGTAGCCGACCACGGGGGTGGCAGCGAGCGGCGCACACGAGGTGCGTCCGGGACGACGACGAAGGGGCCGCAGGCACGATGGCTGTACTCGCCGAATCCGGATCCAACCCCGACGTCGACCTGCTCTACGACATCAACGGCCTGGCCAAGGACGCACCGCACTGGTTCGACCGGGGCATGGCGTTCGTCGGGGAGTACGGGCTGCTGGTCGCGATGGTCCTGCTGGTGGTGTGGTGCTGGTGGTCCGTGCGGCGCCGGGGGGACGAGGACGCCGCGGGCACGGTGGCCGCGCTGGTGTGGACACCGCTCGCCGCCGCGATCGCCGTGCTGGTGAACGTGCCCATCCGCGGTTTCGTCGAGCGGCCGAGGCCCTTCCTCACCCATCAGGGGGTCGACGTCCTGGTCTCCGGGAAGACCGACTACTCCTTCGTGAGCGACCACGCGACGATCACCATGGCGCTGGGCGTCGGGCTGTTCGTCGCGAACCGGAAGTTCGGTCTCGCGGGGATCGGCCTGGCGCTGCTGGAGGGGTTCTGCCGGGTGTACATGGGGGTGCACTACCCGACCGACGTGGTGGGTGGCTTCGCCCTGGGCACCGCCGTCGTCCTCCTCCTCTCCCCGCCGGCCACCGCGCTGCTGACGCCGGTGATGAAGGCGGTGGAGTCCTCTCCGAGGGTGGCGTGGCTCGTGCGAGGGCGGTCGGCGAAGGTCGGGTTGGTTCCCGGCGCCCGCCCCTCGGTGGAGTCCGAGGAACGGGACCTGGCGGCGTAGCCGGGTGAGCCTGCGGGCCGGGGGGCTGGTCGCGCAGTTCCTCCCCCAGCCTCCGGCCGGGGGTCCCCCCAGCGCCCCTGTCGGGGCACGACACGTGCCGCCTACAAGCCCTGCGCGTAGGAGAAGAACCGCTGCGGGTCGTACTGCGCCTTCACCTTGCCGAGCTTGGTCACCGCGTCCCCGTAGTACGCCTTCTTCCAGCCGGTCAGCGTCGGGTCCGTGTAGTTCTGGTACGCGGCACCGGAGGCGTACGGCCGCATCGCGGTGTGCGCCGCGTTCAGCCACGCCTGGCCCGTGCTCCCGGAGGAAGCGGCACCCCACGACACTATGTACTGTGCCAGCATCCGCGACCGCCGGTGCACGAACGCCGTCGCCGTCGGGGAGACCCGGTTCACCGCACCACCGAGCGCCGTGAAGGCGATGCTGCCGGCGCCGCCGCGCACCGCCCCGATCTGCCGCAGGGCCGTCTGGATGCCGGCCGCCGAGAGCGAGCGGTCGAAGAAGTCGGAGCGGGCCGCGTAGGTCTCCCGGCCCAGCCTGCCCGCCGTGGAGCGGCCCGGCGTGGAGCCGGGCAGGTGGCACTGGGGCTCGGTGGCGAAGGAGGAGCAGCCGGCGTAGATCTCCATCGCCTCCTCGTAGCCGTGGCGGCGCAGCGAGACGGAGGAGGCGTTGGCGCCCGCCTTGTGGGCGAGGGCGTCGACCGCGTTCTGGAGTTCGCCGTAGGTGCCCATCGAGAAGCAGGCGACCGAGACGCGCGGGCCGCTGCCCGAGTTCTCCAGGTGCAGGGAGGACCAGATCTCGTCGGGCTGGGACGGGCCCCACTCCTGCCAGGCCTTGAGGACCTGCGCGGCCTTCGACCACGGCCAGGTCAGGTAGGCCGTCACGCCCTGCGGGGTGGGGTGGGTCCGGAACTGCAGCTCGGTCACGACGCCGAAGTTGCCGTTGCCGGCCCCGCGCAGCGCCCAGAAGAGGTCCTTGTCGGTGCTCGCGTTGGCGATCACCTGCGTGCCGTCCGCCGTGATCAGCGTCGCCTGGGTGAGGCTGTCGCAGGTCAGGCCGTAGGCGCGGGACGCGACCCCGTGGCCGCCGCCGAGCACCAGGCCGGAGACGCCGACGGTGGGGCAGGAGCCCGCCGGGATGGTCACGCCCTTGGCGGCGAGCCCGCGGTAGACGTCGATCAGCTTGGCGCCGGCGCCGACGACGGCGGTGCCGCCGCCGACCCGGATGCGGTTGAGCTTGGAGACGTCGAGGATCAGGCGGCCGTCGCCCGAGGAGTAGCCCGCGTAGGAGTGGCCGCCGTTGCGGATCGAGACCTTCAGATGGTGGGCCTGGGCGTACGACAGCGTGGTGCGGATGTCGTCGGCGTGAGCCACGTACGCCACGGCGGACGGCTTCAGTCCGTCGAAGCGGGTGTTGTAGAGCTGATGCGCCGTCGTCCAGTTCGTCTCGCCGGGGCGGACCAGCGTGCCGTCCAGGGCGTGCGCCAGGGCGGTCCAGTTGGCCGCGGCCGCTGCGCTGGTGGTCTTCAGCGCCGTACGAGAGGATGTGGACGCGAGTGGCGCGCCGGTCGTGTGGGACGCGGTGGGCCCGCCGGAGCTGCACCCCGTCAGTGCGGTCGCCGCGAGGGCGGCCGCCCCGCCCGATATGAAGGAACGCCGTTCCATGCCCGTGCCTTTCGTCGGCTTTCGTGGGACGAGACGGCGTCCGTCGCACACGGGTTCCCGTGCGGAGTAACGAGCGCTGTGACGTCGTAACGACTGCGATGGCGAACGGCGAATAAATGTTCGCGTAACCCGGCAGTTGGAACCGGCGCGTGCCCTCACCGTAAGCGTTCCGTGACCTAACCGGGTTGACGGCAGGGGTTCACCCTCCGTTTACCTATGGCCATCGGCGCCTTCACCTGTTCTGCCTAATTTCGGCCGTACCGGATGCGGAGAGCGGCCGCAAATGCCCAGTCGGGAGGCCCTCACCCATCACTACTACTTCGCACGCCGCCGAAGGTGGCGCCTCTGGAAGGAACTCCCGAAAGTGAAGCTTCAGCGCAAGAACCGGCTGCGCGCCCTGTCTCTCGGTGCTGTCGCCGTCACCGGTGCCCTGACCCTCTCGGCGTGCGGCTCGGACGACAACGGTGGCGGCAGCGGTTCTTCGGGCAACGCCTCGGCCTCCGCGAACGCCAGCTCCATCAAGTGCGACGACGCCAAGGGCCAGCTGCTCGCCGATGGCTCCTCCGCGCAGAAGAACGCGATCGACGCCTGGGTGAAGGCCTTCTCCCAGGCCTGTGGCGTGCAGATCAACTACAAGGGCTCCGGCTCCGGCGCCGGTGTGACCGCCTTCACGCAGGGCCAGGTCGCCTTCGCCGGCTCCGACTCGGCGCTGAAGCCGGAAGAGGTCACCGCCTCCAAGAAGGTCTGCTCCGGCGGCCAGGGCGTCGACCTCCCGATGGTCGGCGGCCCGATCGCCCTCGGTTACAACGTCCCGGGTGTCGACAACCTGGTCCTGGACGCGCCGACGATCGCGAAGATCTTCGACAGCAAGATCACCAAGTGGAACGACGCCGCGATCAAGAAGCTGAACCCCGACGCGAAGCTCCCCGACCTCAAGATCCAGGCGTTCCACCGCTCGGACGAGTCGGGCACGACGGACAACTTCACCAAGTACCTGATCGCCGCCACCCCGTCCAACTGGAAGTACTCGGGCGGTAAGGCCTGGCAGGCCAAGGGCGGGCAGTCCGCTCCGCAGTCCGCGGGTGTCGCCCAGCAGGTCAAGCAGACCTCCGGCGCCATCGGCTACTTCGAGCTCTCCTACGTCTCGGACGGCGTCAAGGCCGTCTCGATCGACACGGGTGCCAGCAAGCCGGTCGCCCCGTCCACCGAGTCCGCCACCGCCGACATCGCGGCCGCCAAGGTCGTCGGCACCGGCAAGGACCTGGCGCTGCAGCTGGACTACAAGACCAAGGCCGAGGGTGCGTACCCGATGACCCTGGTCACGTACGAGATCGTCTGCGACAAGGGCAACAAGGCCGACACCCTCCCGGCGACCAAGGCGTTCCTGCGCTACATCGCCTCCGAGGACGGCCAGAAGGTCCTCTCCACGATCGACTACGCCCCGGTCCCCGACGAGATCATCACCAAGGTCCGCTCCACCATCGAGGGCCTGAGCTAAAGATCCGCGAGTGCGGCCGAGTTCCGCAAGGAGCCCGGCCGCACCGTCCGGTGCACCGCCGCCCGGAGCCGTACACCCCTCAAGCCGGGGGCGTACGGCTTCTCCGAGCCGCCTCTCGAGCGGCTCCGCAGACCGGAGAACCCGATGGACATATCTACCCAGACAACAGACGCATCGCCCCCCACCCCACGGCACGGCACGGCCGAGCAGAAGCGCAACGCCCGGGGTGCCACCCGCGCGGGTGACCGGGTCTTCCTCGGTCTCTCCCGTGGATCCGGCATCCTGCTTCTGGTGATCATGGCCGCGATCGCGGTCTTCCTCACCTACCGCGCCGCCCTCGCGATCAGCCGCGACCACGGCAACTTCCTCACCACTTTCGAGTGGAACACCAACCTCGTCCCGCCGACCTTCGGCATCGCGGTCCTGGCCTTCGGCACGGTGGTCTCCTCGATCATCGCCATGGCCATCGCCGTCCCGGTCGCCGTCGCGATCGCGCTGTTCATCACGCACTACTCGCCGCGCAGGCTCGGCGGCACCATCGGCTATGTGATCGACCTGCTCGCCGCGGTGCCGTCCATCGTGTACGGCCTGTGGGGCGCGCTGGTCCTGGTACCGCACATGACCGGCCTGTTCGGCTGGCTCGACAAGTACTTCGGCTGGACCGGGATCTTCTCCTGGGACGGCGGTGCCCCCCGCTCGATGCTGACCGTCGGCGTGCTGCTCGCGATCATGATCCTGCCGATCATCACCAACGTGAGCCGCGAGGTCTTCCGCCAGGTCCCGCAGATGCACGAGGAAGCCGCACTCGCCCTCGGCGCCACGCGCTGGGAGGTCATCCGCATGTCGGTGCTGCCCTTCGGCCGCTCCGGCGTGATCTCCGCCTCGATGCTCGGCCTCGGCCGCGCGCTCGGCGAGACGATGGCCGTCGCCACCGTGCTCTCCCCGGACTTCGACATCCACGCCAGCCTGCTCAACCCGGGCGGCGGCACCTTCGCCCAGAACATCGCCAGCAAGTTCAGCGAGGCGACCGCGGACGGCCGTGACGCGCTGATCGCGTCCGGTCTGGTCCTGTTCGTCATCACCCTGCTGGTCAACGGCGCGGCCCGCATCATCATCCAGCGTCGCGCGGAGTACTCGGGGGCCAACGCATGAGCACCGCAGCAGTCAAGCGCCCCAGCACCCTGCAAGGTGCCACCCTCCCCAAGTGGGCCCCCTACGCCATCATCGGCGGGTCCATCGTCCTCGGCGTGGTCATCGGCCTCGCCGGCGGTCTGGACAGCAAGATCCAGTGGGGTCTGATCGCCGCCCTCCTCTACGTCTTCGGCACCTACGGCATCGCCGCCCGGGTCGAGGGCCGCCGCCAGGCGAAGGACCGGATCGCGACCTCGCTGGTCTGGGTCGCCTTCATCATCGCCGTCATCCCGCTGGTCTCCCTGATCTGGGTGACCATCTCGCGCGGTGTGAAGGTCCTGGACCCCTACTTCCTCAGCCACTCCATGGGTGTGGTCGCCGACTCCGAGGCCGGCGGTGGCGCCTACGCCGCCATCATCGGCTCCCTGGAGCAGGTCGGTCTCGCCACCGTGATCGGTGCGCCGATCGGCATCCTCACCGCCGTCTACCTCGTCGAGTACGGCCGCGGCCGGCTCGCCAAGGCGGTCACCTTCTTCGTGGACGTGATGACGGGTATCCCGTCGATCGTCGCGGGTCTGTTCATCCTCAGCCTCATGCTGATCTTCGACATGCAGCCCTTCGGCTTCGCCGGATCGCTGGCCCTGGCCATCCTGATGATGCCGGTCGTGGTCCGCTCCACCGAGGAGATGCTCAAGCTCGTCCCGAACGAGCTGCGCGAGGCCTCGCTGGCCCTCGGCGTGCCGAAGTGGCGCACGATCCTGAAGGTGGTCCTGCCGACCTCCATCGGCGGTATCACCACCGGTGTCATGCTGGCCATCGCCCGTATCGCGGGTGAGACCGCCCCGGTGCTGCTGCTGGTGTTCGGCAACCCGTTCATCAACAACAACCCCTTCGAGGGTGCGCAGTCGTCGCTGCCGCTGTTCATCTACCAGCAGTACGCGAACAGCGCGGGTGCCAACGCCGCGTACGACCGCGCCTGGGCGGCTTCGCTCACGCTGATCGCCTTTGTGATGATCCTGAACCTGGTGGCTCGCGGCATCGCCCGCTGGAAGGCCCCCAAGACCGGTCGCTGACCGGCCTGCAGCGACCGACTCCCTGGAAGTGAAGAAGTAAATGTCCAAGCGAATCGACGTAAGCGGGCTCACCGCCTACTACGGCTCCCACAAGGCCATCGACGACATCTCGATGAACATCGAGCCGCGCACCGTCACCGCGTTCATCGGCCCCTCCGGCTGCGGCAAGTCGACGTTTCTGCGCACGCTCAACCGCATGCACGAGGTCACCCCCGGCGGCCGTGTCGAGGGCAAGGTCCTCCTCGACGACGAGAACCTCTACGGCGCCGGTATCGACCCCGTGTCGGTGCGCCGTGAGATCGGCATGGTGTTCCAGCGTCCGAACCCGTTCCCCACCATGTCGATCTTCGACAACGTGGCCGCGGGCCTGAGGCTGAACGGCAACTACAAGAAGAGCCAGCTCAACGACATCGTCGAGAAGTCGCTCAAGGGCGCCAACCTCTGGAACGAGGTCAAGGACCGTCTGAACAGGCCGGGCTCCGGCCTCTCCGGCGGTCAGCAGCAGCGTCTGTGCATCGCCCGCGCGATCGCGGTCGAGCCGAAGGTGCTGCTGATGGACGAGCCCTGCTCGGCCCTCGACCCGATCTCCACCCTCGCCATCGAGGACCTGATCGGTGAGCTCAAGGAGCGCTTCACGATCGTCATCGTGACGCACAACATGCAGCAGGCCGCGCGTGTCTCGGACCGCACCGCATTCTTCAACCTGGCCGCCGTCGGCCAGCCCGGCCGGCTGATCGAGATCGACGACACGGAGCGCATCTTCTCCAACCCGTCGGTCCAGGCGACCGAGGACTACATCTCCGGGCGCTTCGGCTAGGCCGGAACAGACCCCTCGCGGTGCTGCATGGCGGTGCCACCGCGAGGATGCAAAAGGGCCCGCCCCTGGCTCCCGGGGGCGGGCCCGTCCGCGTCTGCGGGGCAGGGCGGGGAGCGGGGCGGGGAATTCAGTCCGCCGTCCACACCCTGTGGACGGGGAAGGCTGCCGCGTCAGCTCCCGACTCCGGCAACGCGGCCACGGCCCGCTCGACCACTCGCGGGCCGGTCAGCCCCATGGTCTGGGCCAGCCGCCGCCAGGTCACCGCGTCCGGCCGGCCGGCGGCTTCGGCCGCGGCCGTCCGGACGGGAGCCGGCCCGGCACCACACGCGTGCGGCGCCAGGGCGAGGGGCTCGTCCGCGGCCGCGAACCGGACCACCGAGGCCGTACTCCGGTCCACCCACGTGATCTCCCCGCGAGGGAAGGTCGCGACCTTCCCCTCGAAGCCGAGCGCCCCCGCACAGACCAGCGCCACGGCGTCCGAGCAGTCGTGCGCGACACACGTGCCGTACTCCCGGGCGGTGTCCTCCCCGACCCTCGTGCCCTCGGCCGAGGTCAGCGCGGACACGAACGCCCAGTGGTCCGCCGCCCACCCGGACCCCAGCAGACAGACGGTGAAGTGCTCCAGCGGCGCGAGCAGCGCCTGTACGGCGTCCCCGGCAGGGCCGGGCGGCAGCAACCGCACCCCCGACCCGCAGGAACACCGGAACGGCCCGCCGACGGACACCACCTCGACGGCCGGGTCACCGAGCTCCCGCCGGAGCGCGGCCAGCACGTCCAGGACGCCCGCGGTCGGCAGGTCCTGATCCACCAGCACCAGCTGGACGGGTAGCGCGCCGGCCGCCCGGACCCAGTCCAGGTCCGGTGGCAGAGTGCCCAGCAGGCCGGGCGTGAGGCGTACGACGCCGGGCGCGCCGCCGGCCTGCCCGGGCACGGACCGGCCCTCGTCGCCGACGAGCACGACGGTCGCCACCCGATCCGTCGCGCCGGGCCGGCGGGCCAGCGCCGCGGCCACGAAGTCACCGAGGCCGTTGCCGGCCATGACGTGCAGCGTTCCTGCTCTCAGACCCACTGAAGCCTCACCGCTCCGTTCCGCAGCCGCTACAGGACCGCCAGGTCCACGAGGCCGAAGGCCGCCGCCGCCACCAGGGCCGCCGCCGGCATGGTGATGAACCAGCCCAGGACGATGTTCTTGGCCACGCCCCAGCGGACCGCGTTCACGCGCTTCGTCGCGCCGACACCCATGATGGCCGAGGTGATGACGTGGGTCGTGGAGATCGGCGCCTTGAAGAGGAACGCCGTGGTGAACATGATCGACGCGCCCGTCGCCTCGGCCGCGAAGCCCTGCGGGGGGTCGAGCTCGATGATCTTGCGGCCGAGGGTGCGCATGATGCGCCAGCCGCCGGCGTAGGTGCCGAGGGAGAGCATCATGGCGCAGACGATCTTGACCCAGACGGGGATCGCGTCGCCGTAGGTCTCGTGGCCGGAGATCACCAGCGCCATCACGACGACGCCCATCGTCTTCTGGGCGTCCTGGAGGCCGTGACCGAGGGCCATACCGGCCGCCGACACGGTCTGGGCGATCCGGAAGCCCCGCTTCGCCTTGTGCGGGTTGGAGCGGCGGAACAGCCACATGATGGCGGTCATGACCAGGTAGCCGAGGAGCAGGCCGACGACGGGCGACACGAACATCGGGATGATGACCTTGTCGATGACGCCGTTCCACAGGACATCCGTGCCGCCTGCCAGCGCCGCGCCCACCAGACCGCCGAACAGCGCGTGGGAGGAGGACGAGGGCAGGCCGAAGTACCAGGTGACGAGGTTCCACACGATCGCGCCGACCAGCGCCGCGAAGAGGATCCCCATGCCCGTGGAGCCCTTCGGGGTCTCGATCAGGCCCTCGCTGACCGTCTTGGCGACCCCGGAGCCCAGGAAGGCGCCCGCGAGGTTCATCACGGCGGCCATCGCCAGGGCCGCGCGGGGTGTCAGCGCCCGGGTGGAGACCGAGGTCGCGATCGCGTTCGCCGAGTCGTGGAAGCCGTTCGTGTACGTGAAGAAGAGCGCGACCAGGATGGTCACGACGAGCGCGAAGGTGTCCATCGACGCCTCAGGACTCCTTGACGGCGATGGTCTCCACCGTGTTCGCCACGTGCTCGAACGCGTCCGCCGCCTCTTCCAGGACGTCCACGATCTGCTTGAGCTTCAGCACCTCGATCGCGTCGTACTTGCCGTTGAAGAGGTGGGCGAGGAGCTTGCGGTGGATCTGGTCGGCCTGGTTCTCCAGGCGGTTGACCTCGATCCAGTACTCGGTGAGGTTGTCCATCGTGCGCAGGTTGGGCATGGCCTCGGCGGTCAGGTCGGCGGCCCGGGCCAGCACCTCGATCTGCTGCTCCACGCCCTTGGGCAGCTCCTCGACGTTGTAGAGGACGACCAGGTCGACGGCCTCCTCCATGAAGTCCATGATGTCGTCGAGGGAGGACGCGAGGGTGTAGATGTCCTCGCGGTCGAAGGGCGTGATGAACGAGGAGTTCAGCTGGTGGAAGATCGCGTGGGTGGCGTCGTCGCCCGCGTGTTCCGCTGCCCGCATACGCTCCGCGATCTCGGCCCGGGCAGACGTGTCCGCCCCGAGCAGTTCCATCAGGAGTTTCGAGCCCGTGACGATGTTGTCCGCGGACGCGGCGAACATGTCGTAGAAGCTCGTCTCCCTGGGGGTCAGACGAAAGCGCACTTGGGGTCCTCGGTATGCATGGGTTTCGGTCAGGGTGATGCTAGGCGCATCATCCGGCCACGGCTAATGGGCCGTCCTCCAGTGTCACCCATCGGGCATGGCGATCAGCACGGGGGCGTCCCCAGGGCCCTATACCCAGCAGAATTCGTTACCATATACCCACTAGGGGTATATGTATCGGTACAGCGGAGGACGCGATGACGACCACCGAGGCCGGCGCCACGAAGCCCTCCGGGAACGGGGTTCCGGCGGCCACGCACGGCTACCACAAGCAGAAGGAGGAGCACCTCAAGCGGCTGCGCCGGATCGAGGGCCAGATCCGTGGCCTGCAGCGCATGGTCGACGAGGACACCTACTGCATCGACATACTCACCCAGGTGTCCGCCTCCACCAAGGCCCTGCAGTCGTTCGCCCTGCAGCTCCTGGAGGAGCACCTGCGGCACTGCGTCGCCACCGCGGCCGTCCAGAGCTCCGCCCAGGGCACCGGCACGGGTGGTTCGGAGATCGACGCGAAGGTGGAGGAGGCCACCCAGGCCATCGCCCGCATGCTGCGGACCTGACCGAAGTCAGTCCTCCCCGCGCTCCTCGGCCACGCGCAGCACCTCGTCGATGCTCTCCAGACTGAGCCGCTCCTCGGCGGCCGACGCGGCGATGATCAGCTCTCCGCACAGCTCGATCTCGGCGAGGGCCACGTGGTCCTGGACTGCCGTACCGCCGGCCGGAGCCACGTGCGTCACCTCTTCTCTGCCGTCACCGACTTCCTAGAGTAGGGAGCGGTCTACACACCGCGCATGGCACGGACGGGCTAGTTCACAGGTTGTACAGAGCCGATCCCGGACTAGTGCGCTGGCTGGTTTTCGGCGATCCGGCCCGCGTAGATGTCCCGGGAACGCGGCAACCTTACGTCCACCGGAGTGCCGAAGTCGTACAGCAGGGTCGTCGAGGCGACCGCCACCGTGCCCTTGCTGCTGTCGTTGACGAAGCTGAACCGCTGCCGCAGCTTGCGGATACGGCCCTGGTCGTCGAGGTACGCGTCGAACGGGACCTCGGCGGTGGCGAACCCTTCTGCCGCGGCGGCGAGGGCGGACCGGTTGCCGGCGGAGGCGGCACGGGCCGCGGCGGCCAGGTCGGCGGTGCCCCGGTAGTGCCGGACCTCGGTCCCGGCGACCCGGGTCCTGCCCACGTAGGTCGCGGTGCGGGTGCCGAGGAGCAGCTCGGCCGCGGCGGACGGGTCGGTCGCGCCGCCGGTGACCAGGTTGCCGTCGGAGAGGCTCGCGGTATCCACCCGGACCCATTTGTCGGCGGGCACCCCGGCGCCCCTGTTCTTCATGAACAGCGCGCCCGGGGCGAGCAGTTCGGTGATCGGGCGGTGCTCGGGGGTGCCGGCGGGATCCTGCGGGAGGACGACCGTGAGTTCGCCGAGCTGGTTGCGGAAGTCGTAGCGGCCCTTGCCGCGGATGGTGACCCGGGTGCCGCCGGTCGCCATCTCCATCGAGGTGGTCGCCCTGGAGGTGGCGGCGGTCCGCAGGGCGTCCGCCGCCTCCTTCAGTACGGCGACCGTGGTGTCGCCGGTGCCGCCTCCGGCGCCTTCGGCGGCGGCACCGCCGCAGCCGGTTGCGCACGCGCCGAGGCCGACCACGAGCCCCACGGTGACGGCCGTCTTTCCAGCGCGCATGTGCTGCCGCCGATCCATCGCCTGCCTACCCCCAGCCGGTACGTCCGTCACGGGCCCCCTGTTGTTCCGCTTAACGAGGGGTGGGTGGGCCCGTCACGCATACCGGCCCTTTACCGGGCGTGGGTAACGTTGTCGAAGTGGTGGAGAAGAACGGTTCCGGGCGGGCGGTGCAGGGGCGGGAGCACGATACGCGGCTCGTCGAGCACGGGCCGTTCTGTTACGCGCGGTGTACGTGTGGGTGGCGGGGGCCGGCGCGCCGGGCTCGGAGCCTCGCGCGGACGGACGGGGCGGGGCACGTGAGCGGTGGGGGCGGCTGAGAAGGCTCCGCTACGGCGTGCTGCGCAGCGAGGCCAGCAGTTCGTCCACCAGCTCGGCGTCCCTCGGCTGGGTCAGCCGCCGTCGTGCGTCCGCCGGGCGGAGCCACAGGATCCTGTCCACCTCGTCGTTCGGGGTGAAGTGGCCCTCTCCCGCCGCTCCCGCCCAGTAACGGACCTGCTTGGGGCGGTCGTTGGCGTAGTAGAGGGCGGTGGAGAGTTCGCTGCCGAGGTGTGCCGCGTAGCCGGTCTCCTCCGCCACCTCGCGCAGGGCGCCCGTGACGGCGTCCTCGCCGTGCTTGAGCTTGCCCTTGGGGTGGGACCAGTCGTCGTACTTGGGGCGGTGGACGAGGCAGACCTCCAGGTCCCCGTCCACCGGTGAGCGGCGCCACAGGACGCAGCCGGCGGCCAGCACCGGGGTGTCGCTCACACCGCCTCCAGCCGCTGCTTCTGCCAGGCCTGCTGGAAGGCGAACCGGGCCGCCTCCACCTCGTGCCGCTGGTCGGCGTGGAGGACACCGAGGGCGTAGGCGGTGGCCGGCGCGATGCGCGGGGTGCGGGCGGCGGCCGCCGCGGCCGCCGCCGCCTCGGAGGCGTCGCGGTGCCGGTTCAGGGCCTGGCCCGCCGCGAGCAGCCGTACGTCCACGGGTGCGCCCGCGCCGTGCAGCACCTCGCGGGCGTAGCGGTGCAGGCGCAGCAGGAGGCGGACCTGGTGCCAGGGACCGTCCTGGGGGTGCGGGGAGGGGTCCGGGGACAGGCCGTGGACCAGGGCCTCCGCGTTGTAGGGGTGGCCCGCGGTGACCAGCGGGAGGGCCGCGATGGCGTCGGTGAGGCGCTCCTCGGCCGCCGAGGCGAGCGGACGCAGGTCGGCCGTGGGCGCCGCGGCGGTGAGCGGGACCTCGCTGGCCAGTACCGCGACCTTGTCGGCGACCGCGTGGAAGCGCGAGGAGCCGAGCGCCTGGAGGGCCGTGGAGTGGGCCCGGGTGCGGGCGAGGGTGAGCTGGCGGTCGAGCAGGGCGCCCGCCTTGGCGGCGCCCACGGTGAGGGTGCCGCGCTCGACCGAGGTCTCCGAAGTGGCCTGGCTCGGCAGCGCCGTCGAGCCGGAGAGCCGGTGGAGTGCCAGCAACAGGCGCTCCAGTCTTGCCTCGTAGGCGTGCTCGAGTCCCAGTGTGCCCGACAGCCAGGCCAGTTCGGGGCGGATCTCCTCCGACCAGTCGGCCTCCAGGAGGGGGCGGAAGGTGTGCAGGCTGCCGCTGACGCGCCGGGCCGAGCGGCGCAGCGCGCGGGCCGCGTCGACGGACCCCTCCGCCGCGCCCGCCGACCCGGTCTCCCGGTGCAGGCGCAGCGCGCGGAGGAATTCCGTGGCCTGGGCGCGCAGGTAGCCCGCGAGGGCGTCCCCGGTCGAAGCCCGGGCCGTGGGGTCCGTCGGTTCAAGGTGTTGCTGTGCCACGCCGGCGCCTCCGGGCGTCTATGAGCATCTCCTGGATGTTGCGCAGGGGCTGTCCGTCCGCGTCGGTCGCGTGCCGGGTCCACTCGCCGTCCGCGCCCAGGTGCCAGGAGGAGGTGGAGTCGGACATACCGGTTTCGAAGAGCCGGGTGAGCGCGGCCCGGTGGGCGGGGTCGATGACCCGGACCAAGGCCTCTATCCGGCGGTCGAGGTTGCGGTGCATCATGTCGGCGCTGCCTATCCACACCTCGGGCTCGCCGCCGTTGCCGAAGGCGAAGACCCGGGAGTGCTCCAGGAAGCGGCCGAGGATCGAGCGGACCCGGACGTTCTCCGAAAGGCCCGTGACGCCCGGCCGGATCGCGCAGATGCCGCGGACCCAGATGTCGACCGGCACGCCCGCCATGGACGCGCGGTACAGGGCGTCGATGATCGCCTCGTCGACCATCGAGTTGACCTTGATGCGGATGAACGCGGGACGGCCGGCCCGGTGGTGCTGTACTTCCTTGTTGATCCGCGCGATCAGTCCGTCGCGCAGCGACTTGGGTGCCACCAGCAGGCGGCGGTAGGTCTCCCGGCGCGAGTAGCCGGAGAGCCGGTTGAACAGGTCGGACAGGTCCGCGCCGACCTGGGTGTCGGCGGTGAGCAGGCCGAGGTCCTCGTAGAGCCGTGCCGTCTTCGGGTGGTAGTTGCCGGTGCCGACATGGCTGTAGCGGCGGAGCGTCTCGCCCTCCTGGCGGACCACCAGGGACAGCTTGCAGTGCGTCTTCAGGCCCACCAGGCCGTAGACGACGTGGCAGCCGGCCTCTTCCAGGCGCTTGGCCCACTTGATGTTGGCGTGCTCGTCGAAGCGGGCCTTGATCTCGACCAGGACGAGGACCTGCTTGCCTGCCTCGGCGGCGTCGACGAGCGCGTTGACGATCGGGGAGTCGCCCGAGGTCCGGTACAGGGTCTGCTTGATGGCGAGGACGTCCGGGTCCTCGGCGGCCTGCTCGATGAAGGCCTGCACGGAGGTGGAGAAGCTGTCGTACGGGTGGTGCAGCAGGACGTCCCGCTCGCGCAGGGCGGCGAAGATGTCGGGCGCGGATGCCGACTCGACCTCGGCGAGATCGCGGTGGGTGCCCGCGATGAACTTGCGGTACTTCAGCTCCGGCCGGTCCAGGCCGTGGATGCGGAACAGGCCGGTCAGGTCGAGCGGGCCGGGCAGCGGGTAGACCTCGGCCTCGGAGACCTTCAGCTCACGGACCAGCAGGTCGAGGACCTCGCGGTCGATGGACTCCTCGACCTCCAGGCGCACCGGCGGCCCGAAGCGGCGCCGCATGAGTTCCTTCTCCAGGGCCTGGAGCAGGTTCTCGGCGTCGTCCTCCTCGACCTCCAGGTCCTCGTTCCGGGTGAGGCGGAAGGCGTGGTGCTCCACGACCTCCATGCCCGGGAACAGCTCCTCCAGGTGGGCGCCGATGACGTCCTCGATCGGGACGTACCGGCCCGGGCTGCTCTCCAGGAAGCGAGACAGCGACGGCGGCACCTTGACCCGGGCGAAGTGCTTGTGGCCGCTGACCGGGTTGCGTACCACCACGGCCAGGTTCAGGGAGAGGCCCGAGATGTACGGGAAGGGGTGCGCCGGGTCGACCGCCAGCGGGGTCAGGACCGGGAAGATCTGGTGCCGGAAGAGCGTGAAGAGCCGGGCCTGCTCCTTCTCGGTCAGCTCGGCCCAGCGCACCAGATGGATGCCCTCCTCCGCGAGTGAGGGGGCGATGTCCTCGTGGTAGCAGGCGGCGTGCCGGGCCATCAGCTCACGGGAGCGGGCCCAGATCATCTCCAGCACCTCGCGGGGCTGCAGGCCGGAGGCGGACCTGGTGGCCACGCCGGTGGCGATACGCCGCTTCAGGCCGGCCACCCGGACCATGAAGAACTCGTCCAGGTTGCTCGCGAAGATCGCCAGGAAGTTGGCCCGCTCCAGCAGGGGGGTGTTCGGGTCCTCGGCGAGTTCCAGGACCCGCTCGTTGAACGCGAGCCAGCTGCGCTCCCGGTCGAGGAAACGTCCCTGGGGCAGTTGGGGCCCGTCGTACGGTGACTCCTCGTACGCGTCGAGATCCGCGTCGATGTCGGGTTCCAGGTCGGAGACCGCGGCGGCCACGGTGTGCGGGCGGTGCGCGGCTATGGAGCCTACGGAGGGCTGGCCCTGCTGGACCTCGGCTGCCTGGGCGTTCTGCTGACTCATGACCCCATTCTTCCGCGCCCGGGGCGTGACGGGCGCGTCGGAACGCGCGGGTGGGAGCTGAACGACCCCGTTTCCCGCGAACCCCTGCGGGGGCGGCGGAGGCTCTGGCGCGGCGGGCTTCATTGCCTGAGCGTCGCAAGACTGCCTGAACCAATGGTTACGAAGACATGGCGTATGGGATAGCTGCGGGAGGCTCGCGGACGTCGCGGATCGGGCCGCGGCGCCCGTGGGGATCACGAAAGCGACGTTCGTGTACGACCTTCCCACGGAACCCGTGCGCCCTTCCGCCGACGGGGGGACGCACGGATCCGACGGTCCCTCAGCGGGCCCGGTGACGCAAGAGGGAGAACGCGCCGGTGAACGCCGCCGCGGCGAGGACGAGCACCATGGCGGTGGCCGCGAGGTGGACGGCCCAGAAACCGTGCAGGGGGCCGTGCAGGGGCTGCCACGCCGTGGGCAGGCAGAGCCTGATCACCAGGGTCACGGCGGCGGCCACGGCCAGCGCGGGCAGGGCGCGGCGCAGCGCGATCCCGGCGAGCGTGCCGACGGCGAGGCCGAGCAGCAGCAGGGCCGGCAGCAGCGGACCGCGCGGGATGAAGACCCGGTCCCAGGTCCAGTTCGTGACCAGGGCGCCCTGGTCCGAGGTCCACACCCAGCCGAAGGCCAGCGCCAGCACGCCGCCGCCGGCGAGCAGCGGTACGGCGGCCGCGATCAGCTTCCCGGCCAGCCAGCGGGCCGGGGAGACCGACTGGGTCCAGGCCAGTCTGGCGGTGCCCGACTCCAGTTCCCGGCCGATCAGCGCGGCACCCGCCCAGGCGGCGACCGCTACGCAGGACCAGCCGAGGGCCTCGCCGAGGAAGTTGAAGACGTTGTCGGCGTCCGTGAACGCCGAGTAGTGGCAGGCGGGGAGGTCGCCGTCGGCGGAGTAGCGGAAGCCCTGGCAGGCCCGCTCGGCGGGCACCCGGGAGAAGTGCAGCCAGAGCAGCCAGCCCGTGACGAGCAGTCCGAAGGCGGTCCACACGAGCAGCGCCGGGCGGTGCAGCCGCCGCAGGGAGCGCCGGGCGTCCGCGGGACCGGGACCGGGAGCGGGGGCGGCGGACAGGGCGGTCATCAGGCGGTCGTCCTTCCGGTCAGGCGGCGCAGCGCGAGGAAGCAGCCCAGGGTCAGCAGGGCCGCCACGGCGAGGAGCAGGGCGGTGGTGGTCAGCTGGAGCGGCCACTGGTGCGAGGCCGGGTGGTAGTCGCCGTAGGGGACGTCGTGGGCGAGCGTGCCCGACCGCCAGGTCCAGGTGGTGTGGGGCAGGTCGAAGAGGGCCTGTCCGGTACGGGTCCGCCACGGCCACAGGCGGGGCATGAGCAGCTGGACGACGGCCCAGAGCGCGCCGGTGAGGAGCAGGCCGAGACCGAGGCCGGGCAGGGCGCGGCGGGAGAGCAGGCCGGTCAGCGCGCCCGCGGCCAGACCGCACAGGACCAGGGCGACGAGGGTCGGCCCGTTGGCGTAGAACGTCCAGACGTCGTACCACTCCTTGGCGCTGTCGATCCGGTCGTGGCCCGCGGCCCAGGCCAGGTGGTGCAGCCAGACCAGCAGCGCGGTCCCGGCGGCGACGGCCGCGGCCGGTACCGCGAGCCGCACGGCCAGCCAGCGCACGGGGGTGCTGGACTGGGTCCAGGCCAGCCGGGCGGTGCCGGACTCCAGCTCCTTGCCGAACGCGCCACCGGCCCAGCCGGCGGCCAGGAGGGGCACCGCGGCCACGGCCAGGGTGGCGTAGTTGTACCAGTCCTTGTAGCGCAGGATCGCTTTCTGGTCGTACCTGCACGGCCCCGCTTCCGTGCAGGCGTCGTAGTGGCGCCAGGCGTCGGCCGCGGCGTCGGTCAGCGGACCGTGCAGGAGGAGGAGCAGGACGGTGAGGGCCAGGACCAGGCCCGACCAGACGTACAGCGCCGGGCGGTGCAGGCGCAGCAGCCAGCGGGCGAGGTGGGCCCGGGAGGCAGGCGCGGGTGCGGTCGCGGTGGTCAGGGTGGTCATGCGGCAGCCTCCACCGCGGTCAGGGCCGGGGCCTCGGGGTTGCGGAGGTGGGCGAGGACCAGCTCCTCCAGGGAGGGCGCGTCCGTGCGCCAGTCGGCGGGCACCGGGCCCGCGGGGCGGATCATGGCGCTGAGCTGCCGCCCGGTGGTCCGGGAGTCCACGACGGTGTGCGGGGCGAGGCCGGCGCCGGCGGGGGCGGTGACCCGGGCGTGCGCGGCGAGCAGGTCGTCGATCTCGCCGGCCAGCCTGACCCGGCCGCCGCCGATCAGCAGCAGGTGGTCGCAGGAGTCCTCCAGCTCGGCGACCACGTGCGAGGACATCGCGATGGTGGTGCCGTGCTGGGCGGCCTCCACCATGAGCAGGCCCATCAGTTCGTGCCGGGCCAGCGGGTCCAGGTCGGCCATCGGCTCGTCCAGGAGCAGCAGTTCGGGCCGCTTGCCGAGCGCGAGGGCGAGCGCGACCCGGGTGCGCTGGCCGCCGGAGAGGGAACGGACCCGGGACTTGGGGTCCAGGTCGCCGCCGGCCACGACGTGCTCGGCGGCGGCCGCGTCCCAGCGGTCCGGGTTGAGACCGGCGCCCATCCGGAGCGTCTCGGCGATGGTGAGCTGCGGATACAGCGGCTTGTCCTGGGCGACGTATCCGACCCGGCTGCGTGCCTCGGCCGGGGTGGTGCCGAGGACGGTCAGCTCGCCCTCGTTCGGGCCCAGCAGACCGGCGGCGAGGGCGAGGAGGGTGGATTTGCCCGCCCCGTTGGGGCCTACGACGGCACACACGCGGCCGGTCGGCAGCCGGAAGCCGCAGTCGCGCAGCGCCCAGCCCCCGCGCCGGCCGAACCGCTTGCCGAGCGCGGTGGCCGCTATCGCGGTGTCGGTCATGAACTCTCTCCTTGGAAGTGCTTCTCGTGCACGCCGAAGTCCGTCTCCACTGCGGCGAAGTGCTTCTCCAGTACGGCGGTGAAGAGCGCGGCCACGTCGTCCCGGTCCAGGCCGGACTCCCGGGCCCGCACGGCCCAGACGTCCAGCTCCCCGTGCAGCGGGGACTCGGCCGACGCGGTGCCCAGGGCGCGCTTCACGAACGTGCCCAGGCCGCGCCGGGCCTCCACCAGGCCCTCCCGCTCCAGCTCCCGGTAGGCCTTGAGGACCGTGTTGGGGTTGATGGCCGTGGCCTCGACCACCTCGCGCGCGGTCGGCAGCCTGTCCCCCGGCTGTATGTGACCGAGCCGGAGCGCCTGCTTGGTCTGCTGGACGATCTGGACGTAGGTGGCGACGCCGGAGCGCCGGTCGATGCGGTACTCGACCACCCGTACAACCACCCTTTCACTAATTGAGTAGTGAAAGGGTGGTGGAAGGCTGCCGGGAAAGTCAAGGCGGGCCTCTTGTGAACCGGTCGGCCGGGCTCGTGCGATGAGGAGACGTGAGCGGAACGAGAAGCGACGGGGAGCTGCTGCGGGCGATCGCCGCGGACTCGGACCGGCGCGCCTTCGAGGAGCTGTACCGGCGGTACGCGCCGTGGCTGACCGCGCGGCTGCGCGGCCGGTGCGCCGATCCGGCGGTCGTCGACGACGTCGTGCAGGAGACGTTCCTCGCGGTGTGGCGGGGAACGGCCCGCTACCACGCGGAGGGCGACGCCGCCGGGTGGCTGTGGCGGATCGGGTCACGGCGGCTGGTCGACGCGCTGCGCGGTGACGGAGCCCGGGGCCGGCTGCGGCAGGCGCTGGCGCGGCTGCGGCACCGGGACGAGGCCTCGGCGGAGGAACGCGTGCTCGCGGGGGTGGAGCACGGGGACCTCGCCGGGGCCCTGGTCCGGCTCTCGCCGGAGCTGCGGGCGGTGCTCCAGGCGACGGTGATCGACGGGCTGACCACCCGGGAGGCGGCGGTCCTGCTCGGCATCCCGCCGGGGACGGTCAAGACACGGGCGATGCGGGCGCGCAGGCAGCTGCGGGAGGAGTTGGCATGACCTGGCATGTGGCTGAGGAAGAACTGCGGGCCTACGCGCGCGGCGAGCTGGCGCCGCCGCTGCTGTGGTCGGCCGACACCCACGTCGGCTCCTGCGCCCGGTGCCGTGCGGTGCTCGCGGCGGTCTGCGACCCGTTCGCGCTGGACGCGGGCTGGGACCGCCTGGACGCCGAACTGGACGCACCGGTGCCCGGACGCGGCGAACGGCTGCTGATGCGGCTGGGCGTCGGCGAGCACACCGTACGGCTGCTCACCGCGACCCCGGTGCTGCGCCGCGCCTGGCTGGCGTCGGTCGCGTTCGTACTGGCGGCGACGGTCACCGTGGTGCGCCTGGTGGATGCCCCGGCCCTGTTCCTGGCGCTGGCCCCGCTCCTTCCGCTGGCCGCGGTGGCGCTGTCGTACGGACCGGCCCTCGACCCCACGTACGAGATCGCCGCGGTCGCCCCGACGCACGGCTTCCGGCTGCTGATGATCCGTACGCTGGCGGCGCTGGCCGCCTCGCTCGGCCTCAACTGCGTTGCCGCGCTGGCCCTGCCGGGGTACGGCCTGCTCGCCTTCGGCTGGCTGCTGCCCGCCCTCGCGCTCACCGCGGCCGGTCTGGCGCTCTCCGCCCGGCTGGGTCCGCTGCTCGGCCCCGGCCTGGTCGGCGGCGCCTGGACGCTGCTGATGGCGGTGGCCGCGCGGCACCCCGTGGACACGCCGGTCGCGTTCACGGTGGCGGGCCAGTCGGTGGCCGCGGCGCTGGCCGCGCTGGCGACCTTCCTGCTGTACCAGGCCCGGGACCGCTTCGACGCCAGACCCCACTGAACCACCAACCCTCCACCCCGGCACCCATCCACCCATCCCCCCACCGGCCCATCCCCCCAACGGGCCACCGGGCCACCGGCCTTCGGGCCTCCGGGCCACCGGCCTTCCGGGCCACCGGCCTTCCGGGCCACCGGGCCTTCGGGCCACCGGCCCACCGGATTTCGGCC